>CAJWGQ010000015.1 GCA_913041025.1 uncultured Gammaproteobacteria bacterium
TCAGAAGCCAGGGCCTTGGCCAATGAGGTCTTGGATCTCAGGTTTAGAGGTATTTATGTCGATGCTAATGCGATTGCTCCGCAAACAGCCTCTGAGATATTAAATGATTTTGGTTCTAATTATGTTGATGGCGGTTTAATTGGGCCTCCAGCGCGAGAAAAAGGTAGCACACGACTTTATTTGTCGGGAAAGTTTGCTAGAGAAGTTGGTTCGTGGTTTGACACCAGTTTGCTAGAGGCAAAGGTGATAGCTACTGAAATGGGAGTTCAAGCTTCGTCTCTCAAGATGGCGTATGCCGGCTATACCAAGGGTTCGAGCGCGCTGTTGATTTTAATCAACGCGTTTGCAGAACTTGCGGGTGTCCGAGAGAGTCTGGTCAAAGAATGGGAGATGTCTCAGCCTGCTCTTATAAAACGGAGCGAACACGCGGCAAAAGGAACGGCAGCTAAGGCTTGGCGTTTCGTTGGTGAAATGGAAGAAATAGCTAAAACCATGAAATCATCGGATTTACCTGAGGGGTTTCATAATGGATCCGCGGAACTTTACTCTTTGATGGCTCGGTTCAAAGACGCTAAGTCTCCTGATTTGAACGAGGTACTGGAGGAAATAATCAGTCTAAGGAATCGGCGGTAGACCCCATCCTCTTAGTTTTTGGCTTACTGGGGGTCTAGGGCGCCAGACTCAGATTTGCAAACCCAACCCTGTGTCTCAAATGTTTCAATGAACTCTTTAGCTTTTTGCTCGCAGTAACCAGGTTGGTTTTGGGCTCTCCAAAGTATCTTTATCTCAGGCGATTCATTTTTTTTGTAGGTTACTTCGCACGGCAATTTGTAACCTGGCTCACTATAGACAATATCGATTTCTCTAATCGATGTTGCCTTTTTGCAGGTTGTGTTGGCGTTGAGGAGGCCTGTGTAAAAAACTAATAGGCCTATTAGTAAGATTCTCAAAGAATTCCTACTTCAAGGCCGATAGAAAAATTGTGGTGGTTCCGCTCTAGAGGCGACCCTAGCGAGTTTAGCCCAGTGGCATAAATAAGATCTTGTCTTGCTTGGGTCGATGATTTCCTCGATTTCAAAAAACTCGGCTGAACGATAAGGCGATCTGAGCCGATTAAGTCGATCCTTGATCTTGGCCAAATGAGCATCGTAGTCCTTTGACTCTTCTAGTTCTGCTTTATAAGCGACTTCGATGCCTCCTTCGATCGGAAGTGAACCCCAATCCCCCGAGGGCCAAGAAGCCCTTAAGTGATTCGAGCCGGGTTTGTGGTTGGCTCCGCCTGCTACTCCGAAAGCCTTACGAATAATGATGCAGCAAAAGGGTACATTGGATTGACCAAGTGCAGCTAGAGCTGCTGAACCGCATCTTATCGTGCCCTCTTCTTCGGATTTTTTGCCAATCAAAAAGCCTGGACAGTCTTCTAAGTGGACGATGGGTAAATGAAATGTGGAGGCTAAATCAATAAGACGAATGACCTTTCTTGATGCGTCCGCGGTCCATGCCCCACCATACACACGAGGATTTTCTGCAAACACGGCGACAGGGATACCGTTTAACCTAGCAAGCCCTGTAATAATCGATTTACCCCAACGTTTGCCTATTTCAAAAAAAGAGTCTGAGTCAAAGACGGATTCTAATATCGTATGCATTTTGTACACACTTCTTGGATCCTTTGGCACGATATTAAGGAGCGAGGGGTCTTCGCGGTCTGGGTCATCATTTACTGTTTCTAGGATTGGTGGCAATTCATCTACTGAGCTGGGTAAATACGACAGAAACTTTCTAGCCATCTCAAACGCAGCTTCCTCTGAGGGTGCCTCATCATCGATGGCTCCGTTCCCCGTATGTATTTTGGAAGATCCCAGCTCCTCTTTGCTCACATCTCCAAGGCTAGCCCAATCAACGAGAGCAGGTCCAGCAATCATCATTTGAGCGCTATCTTTGACAATGACTGAATAATGGGATGTAGCCACTCTCGCGGCACCAATTCCAGCAACAGAACCGAGAGCCAACGATACAGAGGGTGCAGTACACAACTGCTGCACCACGACTTCCCATCCTCGAAGTTCAGGAATGTAAGTGCGACCTGCCATCTCGATCGTTTTTACAGATCCACCGCCACCCATCCCATCAACCAGTCGAATGTGGGGTAATCGCAATTCGACAGCCAGTCCCTCAGCCCTCGCTCTTTTACCGGGTATTGAAGCATCTGCTGAACCGCCTCTTACAGTGAAGTCATCGCCTGAGACTACGACTGGTCTTCCATCAATTTCTGCTGTACCAAATAAAAAATTAGATGGGGTAAATTTCTCTAGGTTGCCATTTTCATCATAGTCCCCCACGCCGGCTAGCTTGCCGATTTCGTGGAAAGAACCTTTGTCACTGATAAAATCTATTCTTTCTCGAATAGTGAATTTATTGAACTCGTGCTGACGGGCGACTTTTTCGGGGCCGCCCATCTCTGATGCCAGACTTTCTCTATTCCGCATCTCTCCAATTTCTTCATCCCAGGACATTGTTTATGCACGATTCCCAGTGATTTTTGCGTTTCCAAAAGCCCCTAGTTTGGCTGACCCGGAGATACTGTCGCCGTCCACTGTCGCGGTTACCTCGACCTCAATAGCCATCGGAGAAGTAATCTTAAACTTGTAGCTGATGTCGTTTCCGTCGACTTTGCCATCCTCAATTTCGAGTTCTCCGCCCGGCCCTCCTGTTAATTTTCCAGATAGAGAATCTCCGTCTGATGTAATCGTCAAAGTTGCCTTTTGAGCGCCCATAGGAGAGTCTATAGTTAGTTCCCAAGTACCGTCTACACTCATGATTTTGTCCTAAATTTTTTGTTTTCGGCCGAAGAGTATCTCACAGGAACTGTCGGTCACACTAGTGGATTTCAAGTTCGCTCTATTTCGCTAATCTTCGACGTGGTAGCCTTTTAAAGTGGGTATTGGAACATTAAACGAAGGCCCTTTGCATGCTGCCCTAAAGCAGCATTATCTTTGTCTTGGAGGGCGAGAAGAGGTACCTATTGGGGATTTCGTTGCGGATGTGGTCTGCGAGGACAAGATTTTCGAAATCCAAACAGGCTCTTTTAGTGGTCTGAACAGAAAGTTAGAGACCTTGTGTCAGACCAATGAAGTCAGATTGGTCCATCCGGTCGCTCAAATAAAAACAATCGTTAAACTTGGTTCTGATGCTAAGACAATTATTTCCAAAAGGCGATCCCCAAAAAGAGGTCATATCTGGGATATCTTGTCTGAGCTGGTATATATCCCGACTATGCTGGGGCAAAGGAATTTTTCCGTAGACGTGCTGTTGATCGAAGAAAATGAATATCGGGTGCACGACCCTAAAAAAGTCAGGAGAAAAGGGGGTTGGCGCGTGATAGAACGAGAACTAGTCTCGATTAATGATTCACTGACGATTCGTTCAGCGAAAGATCTGTATGAATTTTTTGAAGAGCCTCTGGGCGAGCCCTTCACTTCGAAGGAAATTGAGTTGTCCATGAAGTGTCAACCCAAAATCGCTCGGCAGATGGCCTATGTACTAAGGCAACTTGACTTAATTGAGGTGATTGGCAAGGCTGGAAGGTTCTTGAATTACCGCTTTAAAAGGCGCTAGGTTTATTTGTTAACTTTAAAGCGTTTTGACGCATATTCGGGAGGCTGGAGGTAGACATGAATGATCAAATCACAGGGCCTTCATGGGATCTGACCCCTGTTTATAAAAATTTAAAGGATCCGCAGATAGAGCAAGACCTCAATGCGCTAGAAACTCTGCTCTCTGAAATCGATAATTTAAATATTGGGCTCGATAACGAGAAGTCCGAGCTTGCGAAGACAATATTTGCGAAAATTGAAGAAGCAACTGAGTTATTCTCGAACTTATCGACCTACTCTAGCTGTTTGCTGTCCGTTGATAGTGGCGATGAGGCAGCGCAGACCCTTTCAGGCAGGCTGCAGCGCTACCGACAGCAACTTGGCACTTATTCAAAACCCTTACACCAATTTGAAATGTTAGCAGATGAGTCAGAACTAGAAGCATACCTTAGTGGCGAGAAGGTCGAACATGCGCGTTTTTCGATTCTTCACAGACGTCAATTATCGTCCCAGATCTTAAGTCGACCTGAAGAAGAACTCATTGAGGGTCTATCACAAAACGGACTACACGCATGGGGCAATCTCTATGATCAGCTCTCAGGAACTATCGAGTGCGATGTGTTGGTCGGCAATCAAAATGAGAAAATGGGATTAGCTCAAGCAGCGACGTTAATGATGGATCAAGACGACCTGCAGAGAAAAAATTCTTGGCAAGCGATTAATCATTCCTGGTCCGTTCACGAAGAGGCTTGCGCGGCCAGTATCAATGCCATTAGCGGCTGGCGATTGGACGTGTGTAACAAGCGCAGTCATAAGGAGTCGGTAGGATATCTAGATTCAGCCGTTCATCTGAACAAAATCTCAATGGAGACGTTAACAGCTTTAATGGCTTCAGCTCAAAAGCACAATGGTCTAGCGCAGCGAGCTGCAAGACTTCAGGCCCGGGCAATGGGCAAAGAGCGGTTGAGTCCATGGGATTCAAGGGCGCCAGCGCCTTGTCTCCAAGCTGGTGTCCAGGAGCAAGTGATGACGTTTGAAGAAGCCGTTGAATTAATCGAGGACGCTTTTTCGGGAATTGACAAAGGTATGGGTGAATTTGTTCAAAAAATGGCCAAAGACGGTTGGATAGAAGGAACAATAAGCTCAAAAAAACGCCCTGGTGCGTACTGTACTAGTTTCAGTAAGTCTAGAACGCCCCGCGTTTATATGACTTATTCTGGCTCTACGAGCGATGTAATCACATTAGCGCACGAGCTTGGACATGCGCTTCATTTTTGGGTCATGCGAGATTTACCCGAGTGCCAGCGCAGATATGGGATGTCCTTGGCTGAAACTGCTAGCACGTTGGGAGAGACCGCGGTTAGAAATGCCTTGTTAGAGAAATCTGTCGGTAACGCTGAGAAATTGAATATCATGTGGGAAGAGCTTTCAGCATTTACTACGTTTATGCTGAATATCCCGACTCGATTTGAGTTTGAAAAAAGACTGTATGAGTTGAGAGCTGAAAAACCTCTCAGACCTGATGAGCTTAGGCAGATCATGAGTGATTCCTGGTTAGAATGGTACGGAGACTCGATTTCTGAACCCGATCCGATGTTCTGGGCGAGCAAGCTCCATTTCTATATAAGCGGTTTAAGTTTTTATAATTTTCCCTATCTCTTTGGTTATCTGTTTAGCTTGGGAGTCTATAGAAAAAGACACGAGCTAGGTGATGAGTTTTACTCAAAGTATTGCGATTTATTACGCGATACGGGACGCATGACCGCGGAGAATCTGGCAACCCACCATTTAGGCTGTGACATCAGAGACCAAGCATTCTGGGACGAGGTGATCGACTCAATAAGCCCTCGTGTTGACGCCTACGAGAAGCTACTGAGCCTGGTGAAACCTTAGAGAGTGAAAGCTAACTTCGAGTTTAACTCCCACCCTGCGAACTCAGACTTTAACTTACTGACTAAGCGACTAGTCCTTCCAGTTGAGCTGCTTCTTCTCGAACTAGCTCTGGTGCTCCAAGCCACTGTCTGTTTGCGCCTATTCGTTTAAACCAGTAGTGCAAGCCCAATAAGTCTGTAAACCCCATTCCTCCGTGTACTTCAGTCGCTGTTTTTGAAACGGACTTTCCAACTTCTGAAAGATGCGCCTTAGTATGGCAAGCAGTCACGCGTGATTCGTCGGGCAGTTCTGCTAAAGCATGACTGGCAAACCAAATCAATGACCGGCATGGCTCAAGGTCAGCGGCCATCTGAGCGCACATGTGTTTCACTGCTTGGAAGCTCGCAATGACCCGATTGAATTGTTCTCTTTGCATAGCGTAGGCTACTGATTGGTCAATCATGTTTTGTGCAGCACCCAAGGTATCCGCAGCCAACATGACTCTGCCAACGTCTAAGGTAGCATTGTAAACGGTGGAGTTTGAGCTCACGAGCTCTGCGTTTACTCCTTGGTATACCAGCTCAACGGTTTTTCGTGTCTTATCCACAGTGGCCAGTTCTTTTTTTGTCAGGCCGTCTGCATCTGCATTGACAAGATATAAATTCTTAGTTTTGTCGGCGACCAAATAGTGATTTGCTTCTAAGTCAAAGGCGAAAATTGATTTACCGTTTATCTTCCCATTATCGAAGGAAACACTAGCATCGTTTCGATTACCGACAGCTTCGCCATACGCGATTCCAATTCGGGTTTTCCCTTCAATAATTTGTCCTAACAACTCTGAATAGTCGTTATCACTTTGGCTAAGAGCGACTGGCGCCATAATTGCCGAACCTAAAAACGGGCTTGGCACGACGTGATAACCGAGTGACTCTGCAACGATTGCCGCGTCCATGGGCGTCATACCCAGACCGCCTTGCTCTTCAGGAATTAATAATGCCGGAATCCCCAGTTCGGTTAAGCCTTGCCAGATGTCAGCGTCAGATCCATCTTCTGAATATTTTCTGACTCTTTCTAGAGGCACATTATCGGTTAAGAATCTTTTGACGTTGTCTTGTAAGAGTACTTGCTCTTCTGATAATCCAAATTGCATGTTCTTCTCCTATTTCGACTTTTCAAATTTTGGTTCTTTGGGCATCCCTAAGCCGCGCTCACTTATAATGTTCTTCTGGATTTGATTTGTGCCTCCTCCAATTATCAGACCCAGGTAGTACATATATTGACTTTGCCAGCTTCCACCACCTCTCAAATAGGGATTGTCTTCATAGGAAAGTCCGATTTCGCCAAGGATATCAATGGCCATACCCTCAACTTCATGTCTCAGTTCAGTCCCTTGGAGTTTGGTGATCATTCTGGCTAGAGTGGCGTCTTGGCCCTCGTTTAATCTCGAAGAGAGAATTCGCATCTCGTTAAACCTCATGGCCATCTCGCGACCTTGAAGTTGCATTAAGCGATCTCTGTACGCTGGATTGTCGATAAGTCGTTCACCTGATACGGTTTCTTCTTTCATCATATCCTTAACCGCATTGAGCCGGGAGAGCGTCATGCTGGAAGTGGCGAGAGTTTCTCTCTCGTGACCAAGAATAGTATTAGCGACTTGCCAACCCTGTCCTCGAGCACCAACTATCTGATCTTTGGGGACCCTTACATCGGTGAAGAAGGTTTCATTGAAATTTGCGACTCCTGTCATGTCTACGAGCGGTCGGACCTCGATACCTGGAGTATCCATTCTAAACAAAAGGAAAGAGATTCCTTGGTGTTTTGGTGCTTCGGGCTCGGTCCTTACCAGGCAAAATATCCAATCTGCGATATGAGCACTACTGGTCCAGATTTTTTGGCCATTGACCACCCATTCGTCGCCATCGAGTACCGCAGAGGTCGTTAAGCTTGCCAAGTCACTTCCGGCTCCGGGTTCTGAATATCCCTGGCACCAACTCATTTCCCCGTAGATTGTTGGTCTGATAAATTGTTGTCTTTGATCTTCTGTCCCCATCTCTAGCAAAGTTGGGGTAAGCATTGAGATGCCTTGTCCGCCCAAGCCCTGACTAACCTTCGCAGAAGCGAACTCCTCCGCAATAATGCGAGACTCGATGATATTGGGTTCTGCTCCATAGCCACCATATTCTTTAGGAATTGTCCTGCAGGTATAGCCGTTTTCGATTAAGAGCTTTTGCCAATCTAGAGATTGCTGGGCTGCTTCAGACTCTCCGATAACCCGGCCTTTGGGAGCCTTGTCGTGATTGTTCTTTAGAAACGCTTTGACTTCTTCTCGAAATCCATCGTATTCCGAACCAAATGATAGATCCATCTATCATCCTCCTTTCTGATAATAGAATTACGTCATGTTTAGTTAGAATCTACCTCGTGCTAAACGACTCGGCAAGTGCTGGAAGATCACAAGATTGCATTATGGCATAGAAAGGAAGAATCCTTGGGTTTTGATCTGGTAGAGTTCTGTATCACGAAATTTGGTTGAAAGGACTCTAGATTAGCGAGGTGTTTATGCAATCCGACGACGCGACTTCGATGTTAATGACGATGGCTTCACTGCAAGAAGAGCACAATGTGCAGGTGCATGCCGAGTGGAAAGAACAAGGTTACGATTATTATCGTGCGATATGGGTTGAGTGCGCCGAAATGCTCGATCATTTTGGATGGAAGTGGTGGAAAAAGCAGGAGTCCGATATTGACCAGGTTAAGTTAGAGCTGGTTGATATTTGGCACTTTGCTTTGAGCGAGCTAATAAGATCTGATCAGCTAAATGCGAGTCTCGGAGAGGAGCTGGCAAAGGTTGAGCCCATTGATTCCACACCTGAAACGTTTCGTAAAGCCATAGAGGCTTTAGCAGCTTCTTCGCTTCAAAGTCGCTCTTTTCGAATGAGTGACTTCACCAACGCGATGCGAACTTTGCCGATGGATCTAAAGGAGCTTTTTGCTTTGTATGTGGGTAAGAATGTATTAAACCGGTTTCGACAAGATCACGGTTACAAAGAGGGCAGTTATCGAAAGTTGTGGGCGGGTCGTGAAGATAATGAGCACTTAATTGAAATACTTGGGTCTGTTTCCGTAGAACCGGAGCAGATGTTTGACATGCTCTACCAGCAGCTTGAGCTGCGCTATTCGCAAGAGACTTAATTACTTTGGAGCATCTCCTCGTAGATGTTCAAGGTCTCGTTATCGAAGCAACAGAAAATCACTTTCTTGGGGTAGGTCGATTGCCAGGCAGATATTGATTCGACAGCGATCTTTGTGGCCATCGTTAAAGGATAGCCATAGGCCCCCGTGCTGATGGCTGGAAAGGCTAAGGTATTAAGTTGGTGTTTGCATGCCAGCGAAAGCGAGGAGGTGTAACAAGAGTTCAGTAAAGAGGCTTCGTTTTTTTTTCCTCCTGTCCAAACAGGTCCAACGGTATGGATGACGAATCTTGAGGGAAGCTTAAAAGCCCGCGTTATTTTGGCTTGTCCGGTGTTGCAACCATTAAGGTCTTTGCAAGCGGTGAGTAATTCTGGGCCGGCTGCTCTATGAATGCTGCCATCTACTCCGCCACCTCCTAAGAGGCTTTTATTTGCGGCGTTGACGATGGCATCGACTACGAGAGTCGTGATGTCGCTTTTCTCTGCAGAGACAATGATAGGGGACCGGCTCATTACAAGATTATGAAGCTATTGGTAACTGTTTCTAGGCTAATTAAAATTGTAGTGGTTATAAAGGACGTTTTATGCGCATGCGAGAGATTAAACTACCAACTCCTTGGGTTGAGGATTGGAGGCCAGATTTTGTTGGGACCTTAGTATTCGTTATTGATGGCGCAAAGGTCCTGTTGATTCGTAAAAAGACAGGACACGGAGCTGGGAAAATCAATGGTCCAGGAGGCAAATTAGAGGAAACCGAGACGGTTAGCGAGTGCGCGGTAAGAGAGGTTAGAGAGGAAACGGGTCTGATTGTTGATGAACTTGTGTGTAAAGCAGAGCTCAGATTTGTTGAAAAAAGCGGACCTCAATGGTTGGGGTTTGCCTTTGTTACAAACCATTGGAACGGAGAGCTTCTCGAAACCGAGGAAGCCAGGCCATTTTGGTGCAATATCGATTCAATCCCTTACGAGCAAATGTGGCCAGATGATGCGATCTGGTTACCGAGGATCATTTCATCTGGTCATCTGTCAGGCGCGTTTGTGTATAATTTTTTACTGCAAAATGATCTGCTGATCGATCATCAACTAGAGGAAGAAGGGCGACTCTCGCTCTCTGTTGGTTGGCACCAAAGGTGAATAAAAATTGGGGGAAGAATTATGCGCATAGGAATTTCGGTTTGTTCGGCGTATCCGAATGGAGATCCCAAAACTAGCGTGCGCCATATGATTGAGAGGGTTCGGGCCGCGCGAAGGGCAGATTTAGACAGCTTATTTGTCGGAGATCACCATGTGACTTCGCGCCCCTATTTCCAAAATTCTCCGGTACTTGGACGGTTACTCGCCGAATGGAACAACAAGCCGGCAGGCGCGCTTTATCTTTTGCCATTGTGGAACCCTGTGTTATTGGCGGAGCAGATTGGGACGTTGGCTTCCATTATGCAGGGAAGATTTATCCTTCAATGTTCTCTAGGTGGCGAAAAACGTCAAAGTGAAGGAATGGGAGTCGAATTTTCCAAGAGAGTAGGCATGTTTGAAGAGTCTCTGAGATTAATCAAGGCTCTGCTGGTGGGGGAGCAGGTTTCGAGCCGAGATTATTGGGCTATTAATGATGCAAAAATCTCCCCGGTGCCTGACTTAGAAGTGGAGATTTGGATAGGAAGCCAAGCTAATGTAGCGATAAACCGCGCGGCTCGGTTGGCCGATGGTTGGCTCGCGACACCAAGCATAGAGATTGAGGAGGCGGCAAAGCAGCTCAATGTCTACAAACAAAGTTGCGCTGAATACAATCGTCAACCAACCGCGATATCGATCAGACGGGATATTTACATTGGATCGACATCGCAAGAGGCAGAATCGCTTAAACAAAAGTATCTAGATAAAGGTTATCGAGGCTTCGCTCCAGACGCTTTGCTGACCGGTTCCGTAAATCAAGTCGCGGAAGAATTTGCCAAATTTGAAGCGCTGGGGTTCACGGATATCATTGTGCGAAATATTTCCTCTGAACAATCGGAGGCAGTTTCCACTATCGAACGGCTAGCGGAGGTAAAAAGTCAGCTAGGGGATTGATCGGGTTTGTTCATTCCTCGATTGTAAAGTTGACCCCTGCGTTCAGCGGGAGGCGCTTTAAAAGGGCGTCTCCCATGGCGCTTGCGGGTGTCCAGAATCCGCCCTCCACGGGTAGCTCATCCTGAGCCAAGGCTAAGGCAGACTCTGCCAGCATCTTTGCTGTGGAACCATAACCTGGATCCTGATCTCCTGTGACAATGGCTTTAAGATTTTTTTCCGATTCGTAAGGGTGCTTTGCGATCAGCTCGATAGTAAAAAAGCCTGTTTGAATGGTTTCCTCACTGGGTCCTTCGCCAGGTTTGGGCAGAAACTTCTGAAGAAGTTGTCGCGTTGGCTTAAAGCCAGACAAACCATTGGAAGCTTTCATACCGATTGCCGCTATATTTGCTCCGATAAAACCACCAGAGCCTTTGCTAATTAACATGCCCTCATCATATCGAAAATCCTTCCCATACTTGAACTCGAGTAGTTCATTGGTACGCCTAACGACTCGAGTATTGATCTGAGCCATGATGAAGGGTGCTATCCAGGCATCGAAATCCTCATCGAAAAAGGCGGTATCGACATCATTCGAATCTGGTCCTCTACCTACAAAATTGAGCGCGTAGGGATCTTTGCCAATCTCTAAAACCTGGGGGTCATTTTCCGCATTTTCCATCATCGCGATCATGCTGTCTGCTGTTCCCCCGCTAAAGCCGCCTTTGAATGCGACAGAGCGGTATTTGACGTGGTTTGCTGGTACACCAAAACGTTCCATCATGGATTTTTGAAGAAAGTAGGTGCCCAAATCTGAAGGGATGCTATCGAACCCGCAGGTATGAACTATTTTAGCTCCGCTGTTTTTAGCTACAGTTTCATACTCTTCAATCATTTTCCGCATCCAGTAAACTTCCCCGGTAAGGTCGCAGTAATGGGTGCCGTATTTAGCACAAGCCTGAACCAAACCGCTGCCGTATCGAGCATAAGGTCCCACTGCTGTCAGTATGACTCTTCCTTTCTGTACGAGCTGATCAATAGAGTCCTGGTCGTCGCTATTAGCGATGAGGATATTCTCTTCGGACAGGCCCAGAGAGTTTAGTTTGGACTTGTTTCGTCCAGCTACCGCCCATTTGAGGTTGCCCTGAGAGTAATTAGTTTCCATATAACGAGTGACAAGCTTTCCCGTGAATCCTGTCGCGCCCCATACAATAATATCGTAATCGCGTTGCATGGCTGACTCCTTGATGTGTTGGGTCGATGCTGCAATTGCCTTTTAGGCGGAGCCAGTCTAAACGGCAAGTCAGGGGATTGCGATGTTTGATTGATTAAAAGGACATTGGAGTGCTGTCTAGCTCAGTAATTTGTCAGTCGGGCCGGGCTATGGGTATTGGGGTTATGAGGATGTTAGGATATCGATAGTTATGGCAATGGGGTGAGTGGATAATGATACAAGGGATAAAAGAGCCAAACGTCGAACGCTGGCTTAAAGAAAATGTTGAAGGGGTTTCAGCGCCATTTAGCTATGAGTTGATTGCTGGCGGCCACTCAAACCTGACTTACGGCGTAACAGATTCCGAAGGAAAAAAGGTGGTGTTAAGGCGTCCTCCCTTAGGGCATGTTTTGGAAAGTGCTCATGATATGGCCAGGGAGCATAAAATTATTTCTGCGTTATATGGAAAAGGCGTTCCCGTTGCTGAAACGCTTGGCTTGTGCTCCGACCCAGAAGTGAATGACGCGCCTTTCTATATCATGGGGTTTGTCGAAGGTCCTGTACTGCACGACGCTCAAGCAGCTAACGAGATTAATTCCGCGGACCGAGAAAAAGTGAGTGAGCACGTGGTGGACGTTCTGGCTAATTTACACCTATTGAACTGCGATGAGGTAGGTTTGGGCGATTTGGGTCGAAAGGAGGCCTATCTTGAACGCCAGCTCAAGCGTTGGACTAAGCAGTGGGAAGCTTCCAAGACCCATGACGTGCCTGCCATGGAGGAGAGCACACGTCTTTTATCGTTGAATATGCCTGAACAAATTGGTGCTTCGGTGGTTCACGGGGATTATCGACTTGGAAATATGATTATCAGCTCGGGTCAGGTCGCGGCGGTTTTGGATTGGGAATTGTGTACCCTGGGTGACCCTTTAGCCGATGTTGGTTACCTGCTTAACTCCTGGACTCAGCCAGGAGAGCATGAGGAGGATCTGATTCCTACCTCCATCGGAGGGTTTTATACTCGAGAAGAGTTGTGCCAAAGGTACATCGAGAAAACCAAGAGAGATCTGAGTGAGATCAACTACTACAGAGCGTTTTCGCATTGGCGGCTAGCGGCTATAGGTCAGGGCGTTTACAAACGATATCTGATGGGTGCAATGGGTGAAGGTCGAGACATGAACCTGGATATGCAAAAGAACAGCGTTTCGCTTCGAGCTGAAGCCGCTCTTGAGCTTTTAACCTGAGGGAATTAAAAAAGGCGTGTCAGAGTAAACTCTGAGGGCAACTTAGCTTCTTGGGGGAAGGACACTTGAAAGGGAGGACTCTCAAAGTTGCTTTCACGCCTAAGCCTTTAATGTACAGATTATGTACTGTACAAATGATAGGTGTCAACCACTTTTAAGTCGATTTATGACTTTTTTTCGCTTTTTGAGGAGATTTGGGAGAAATTAAGCGCTCTAAGGCAAATTCTAATTCCGCCCGCGCGTGGGTAGTGCTTATATTGACAGCCTCAAGAGATGAGGCGTGTTCAAATTCCTTACTACACTGGCTGCTGTAAGCTGATAACGCATTCAGTTGATGTATAGACTCGACAAGATATTCTGGGCAACCTGAGGGGTCGCCGGATGACGTCGCAATCGCAATCAGCTCTTCGTCGCTATATTTTCTGGGAGAGGGGTGCCTGCTACTTCTAAGAACTTGGTGGCCATTCAGGCACATGTGTTCTATTTCGCTCCAGGATATTGGCCATTTTATGGTCGGTATTTTCATTTCCTGAATTTCGCTAATGGTATCGGCAGTAGTAAACTGATAGAGCACCATTATTTCGGCATTCGGGAAATAATTTTTAACTATTTCAATGGGTTGAGTGTTGAGAACGGGCAATTGAACAACGATGACATCGAGTTCTTCAGTTTGATATTGTTCGTTTTCGAAGGCTTCGATGTTCGCCCACCTGGCGTTAATTTCGAGAAGCATATCTGATTTATTTATCCGCGCCGCTATGGCTTTCTGCTCCAAAAGTAAAAGGTTTGGACCTATCAAGCCCACCGACGGTTGGTGGTGAATCGGCGATTGCCAGTTTTCTCGGCCCATATCATTCTGGTGCTCAATTCGCGCTTCGAGTTGATCAATTTCGAGCTCTACAAGACTGGATATAGGATGTCCCAGGTCGATTAATCGTTTGATGAGTTTAAAACGATCTAATTGTGTTTTGTTGTAAAAACGAGTGCGACCGGATTTGTGGGCAGGACTTAGGTTATAACGCCTCTCCCAGGCTCGCAGTCTCTCCACAGAAAGGCCAGTCAGAGAGGCGACAGTGCCTATTCTATATAGCTGGTCTCCATTTGTGGTCGTTTCGTAATTCATGTTCCGTTTTTGTATCAACAAAAAGTGTACGAATCATACGGATTTGGCGAAAGATGTCTAGGATTTGTATAGTCTATATTAAGAGCTGGGGCTTTGGTTTCATACGGTTGATCGTAGGAGGACTTTTTATAGTTAGGCGCTCCACGGCACATCAAGGGAGGAGGGGAGAGGTAACCGTGCAGCGCCCTTATCTTTCCTAACGCCCTAAATAATAGGGTATGACGGGAAAGAAGCGGGCATTGTATTCTCACTGACATAGAGTTCAAGAGTTATTTTCTGGATCTGCGTTTTTTTTAAAAAAACTTCTTAACAGGTCCAAAAACGACGGTATTTCGATATGATTCTCTCCCCTTGAGATGTTTGGACACGACTGAGGAAGCTAATGAAGAATAATCTAGGACTGATCTTAGCAAAACGCGCGCTACTCTCACCGGAAGCTGAGGCTTATGTGGAAGGCGCCGACACGACAAAGCGATATACTTACGGAGAGCTTAATCAAAGATGCAATCAAATTGCTAATGCATACCTGGATGCGGGTATTCGCAAAGGAGATCGAGTAGCTTTTCTTTTAATGAATTCGATCGAATTCATGGAGTCCTATTTTGCATTGGCCAAGATAGGGGCGGTGGTTGTTCCTCTGAATTGGCGCTTGGTACCCGACGAGCTTGAGTTCATTCTAAAGGATAGTGGAGCAACAAGGCTGATTTTTGATGAGGATTTCATAGACACAGTGGTAGAGCTGCACGGCCGTGGTGATAAAACTGATGTGACTCATTGGCTGCAAGTTGAGAACCAGGCAGAAGTTTGCTTTTTTGCCGAGGGATATCAGACTTTTCAATCCAGAGCCAGTTCACAAGAGCCTGAAATCGCTGCTGAAGATTCTGACATGCTCTACATTATGTATACCTCCGGTACTACAGGGCTACCAAAGGGTGTGGTCCATACCCATGATTCCTCGATTTGGGCATTGGTGACTTTTATGGCCACTGGTGATCTTCAGATGGTTGATCGTTACTTGGCTTGTTTGCCGATGTTCCATGTCGGCGCATTAATGCCTTTAGCGCTTAATGTTTATCGAGGGACCTGCTCGATCGTTATGCGAAGCTTTGATCCGGTCCGAGCCTGGGAATTGATTGAGCAAGAGAAAATTTCAACAGGATTATGTGTGCCTGCGATGCTAAATTTTATGGTTCAAGTGCCCAACTTTGAAAGGTTTGATTATTCAACACTACGCTGGGTTATGACAGGAGCAGCTCCCGTGCCGGTTTCACTAACACAACAATACCTCAGCTTAGGAATAGGCATTTTGCAGGTGTATGGCTTGACCGAAACATGTGGTCCTGCGTCTTTAATGGATGGCGAATTTACTGTGGACCGGCCCAGTTCTGCTGGAAAGGCTTTTTTTCACACTGACTTAAAGGTTGCCAAGGAAGATGGAAAGGAATGTGAACCGAATGAAGCCGGCGAGGTATGGGTTCGTGGAAAGCATGTAATGCTTGAGTATTGGAACCGTCCTGAGGCTACGGCCGAGACTCTGGTGGATGGTTGGCTCAGGACCGGTGACGTGGCGATGATGGATGAGGAGGGATTCATTTTCATTCAAGATCGGATTAAAGACATGATTATTTCGGGAGGTGAGAATATTTATCCTGCTGAAATAGAAGGAGTCCTTGCATCACATCCTGGAGTTAAAGAGGCAGCTGTCATAGGACAGGAAAGTGAAAAGTGGGGCGAGTCACCTTTGGCTATCATCGTAAGATCCGATGAGTCGTTGACAGTTAAAGAAATACTGGATTTTTGCGAGGGTAAGCTGGCTCGCTTTAAACAGCCACAGGGAGTTGAGTTCGTTGACGAAATACCAAGAAACCCTAGCGGTAAAATCCTAAAGAGATTGCTTCGAGAGGACTTTCCTGGCCCTGCTCCGGTCTAAAAACTAATGTCTGTGACTGCCCTGATCATCGGGGCAGTCTTCGAGTTCGATCTGAATGGTAGAGTGGTCGATTTCAAATTTCTCTTTCAATATCGTCTTAATAGAGGCGATGGTGGCAGTTGACTGTTCACTATCAGTGATTTGAGCATGAAGGGTCACCATTGGGCGGTCCGGCGTTATGCTCCAGGCATGAACATGGTGGACGTCAATCACAGATAGGCATTGGTCTTTAAGAGTTTGCTTAATCTCGTGTATATCAAACCCTGGAGGAACGCCTTCCAGTAGTATCATGACCGAGTCTTTTAATACCCTTGATGCTCCGCGAAATAAGATGAAAGCGATGAGTAAAGTCAGCACTGGATCAACGTAAAGCCATCCTAAGAATAAGACAGCTAGACTCGCTGCTATGGCAGCGAAAGATCCCAAGAGATCTCCGAGCACATGCAGAGCTGCACTTTTTACGTTTAGATTGCCCGAAGAATTATGTAGCCAGCGGTACACAATCAAGTTGATGATTAGACCAGCCATTCCAATTGCCAAGGTTGGTAACGGCAATATTGATTCGGGGAAGGCGAGGCGCGTTAAAGATTCCCAGGTTATCCAGATCGCTAATACGAATAACGATAGTCCGTTAACGAATGCAGCCAATACCTGCATCCGATGATATCCATAAGACAGTTTTTCATCGTCACCCTTTTGGGATAGAACCGCTGACCACCAGGCTAGTCCCAATGCTGCGGCATCCAGGAACATATGCCCTGCATCTGCGATCAACACCAATGCATTGGTGAGAATGCCTGCTACAAGTTCGATCACCATAAACCCGGTGATCAGAAAAAACGATTTTTTTAAGAGGCCAACATCACTAACTTCATGAGAATGTTGGTCATTGGTATTTTTGGTAATGGGAGTCCCCGCATCGAGCCTATGAATAAACCTTACTCTCGTTTTGATCAAAAGCCCATTTAGCTATGACCTCTACAGCAACGACTTGGTTGAGGCGCAGGCTTAAGTTAATCTGATAAACAAATGATCAAGTGGAATTCGTAATGTCGAGAATGAAATTGGACTTTGAAGATGGGGTGGCCTTGCTGAAGTTTAACCATCCAGAAGTGATGAATGCGGTGGGTTCGGAAATGTTGGCTGACTTTCGGGAGGCCGTTGAGGAGATAAAACTAAACGCTGGGAACGTACGCTGCGTTTTATTGACTGGCGAGGGTCGTGGTTTTTGCGCTGGAGCAAATTTGCAAGACGATTCGAGCAGTAATAAACCCAAGGAGGCCGGAAGTAGCCTGAGAGCTGGTTACCATCCGCTTTTGTTCGAGCTGCGAGGCCTGGAGATGCCGATAGTAACCGCGGTTAATGGAGCGGCAGCGGGAGTAGGAATGAGCTTTGCTTTGATGGGGGATCTGGTATGCGCGTCCAAGCAAGCGTTTTTTTTGCAGGCCTTTGCGCGTATTGGTCTTGTGCCTGATGGCGGTTCAACTTTTATGCTTCCGAGGCTGATTGGCTGGGGTCGAGCTGTAGAGTTATCGATGTTAGCCGAGCGTCTCCCAGCTGAAAAAGCGATGGAGTGGGGTTTGATCAACCGCTTATATGATGACAACGAAGCGTTGATGGTCGGCGCGAAGGAGATTGCACAGAAGTTGGCGAAAGGACCGAAATCGCTCTCTTTAATCAGAAAGGCCTACTGGAATACTTGGCAGAATTCCTACGAACAACAACTCGATTTAGAGGCTCAGCTTCAAAATGAGGCAGGCCGAACCTCTGATTTTAAGGAAGGGGTTGGTGCTTTTCTAGAAAAGCGGGATGCAGAATTCACCGGACAGTAACATTGCAGGAGGCGGGAAATGTCTTTAGAAGGATCTGTTGCTTTAGTAACGGGAGGTGGTCGAGGCGTCGGAAGAGCTATTGCCCTTGGACTGGCGGAAGATGGCGCGACAGTTGCGGTAAATTATCGTCGTGATGATGGAGCTGCTAAGGAAACGGTAAGCCTAATCGAGGCCGCAGGCGGGCGAGCGAAGGCTTACCAGGCAAGTGTTGATGATCTGGAGGAAGATGAGTTAATGGTCAACCAAATCCTGGAGGATCTTGGTCCCGTTAGTATTCTGGTAAATAACGCGGGTATAGCTAGCCGCGGCAGAATGGTGGCTGATACAGATGCCGCAGAATTACAGCGCGTCGTGGCAACGCATGCTTTCGCCCCGCATTACTTATCTCGATTGATTCTCCCGGGAATGAGGTCTTTAGAGCGGGGCGATATTATCATGATTTCCAGTGTCGCAACTCGTTCTTTGGGGAGTCATGGAGCGCCTTACAACATGGGTAAAACGGCGATGGAAGCGCTTGCGTATACGCTAGCTAAAGAAGAGAAAATCAACGGCGTTAGAGTCAACATAGTAGCTCCAGGTTTAGTTGATACTGAAATGGGTCAACGATTGGTTAAGGCTACTCAAGGAGTTGAAGACATACGGTCTCTAGATGAAGGGATGCCCTTTGGTAGGGTCTGTAAGCCTGAAGACGTGGCAAATGTGGTTAGGTTTCTGGTCTCAGATCAGAATTCTTACCTAACAGGAGAGCGTCTCTACTGTGATGGAGGAGGTCCGAGTCCGACTCGATGAGATTGGTCGATGTTTACTGACATAGGGCCTCGATATGGCATTGGGCGCTTTCACAAAGGGCTTCTAGATGATAGCCGCCCTCCAAGGCGGACACGACGCGACCTTCGCAATGTTTATTGGCAAGATGAACTATTTCATTAGTAATCCAGGTGAAATCGTCCTTCGACAAATTGATTTGAGCGAGAGGATCTAGTTCGTGCGCGTCAAATCCTGCCGAGATGAATATTAAATCAGGCTGGTGATGTTCAATCGCCGGTAGCCAGGAATCGGATATTGCTGAACGGAATTGTTGACTTCTGGTGCCCTCAACAAGTGGTGTATTGACGATATTGGGTTTTACCAGATCAAAGTAACGATTGGGGTAGAGGGGATCCTGGTAGCTGGAACAGACTAGCACTCTGGGGTCATCTTTGAATATATCCACGGTCCCATTGCCATGATGAACATCGAAGTCGAGTATGGCGACCTGCTTTATGTCATGGTATTCGAGTGATGAAGCGGCAGCAATTGCGATGCTATTAAGCAAGCAAAACCCCATCATGCCTGCTTTCTCAGCGTGATGGCCTGGAGGCCTGACCGCGCAAAATGCCCGATTATCCTCTCCTCGAATGATTGAGTTTGTCGCGTCCAAAACCGCTCCAGCGGCGAGCTCCGCTGCGATTTGACTTTGGGGGCTCACCCAGGTGTCCGGATCAGCTGGAACTAATCCCTCTTCCGGAACCAACCTATCGAGTTCTTCCATATGTTTAGATTTATGGACTAGTAACGCTTGCTCCCTTTGTATAGGGGTCGCCTCAAAGTAAGGCAGCTCTCTGGCAATACCTGTTTGCTCTAGATGCGCCAGCAGATGAGTGAGTCTATCTGGCCGTTCCGAATGTCCCTCTGGAACGAGGTGTTCTATGCATTTTGAGTGGGTATAAATTCTCATGGCGTTTTTAGCTTTCGATGACAATAGTGCCTAATTTTGCTCTCTTAGGAAACGCGATATGATTGAGCATTTCCTTGGGGGAAAGCGTTGACCGTTCTTCTGATTTTGAGATCAATTATTTCGATGAGCTCTGCCGTGTTCATCTGGCTTTGTGTGATTGCAATGATTGGATCACCGAATTCGTTGTTTGATGTTCTTCTCCCAGCGATTATTGGCGGGTTTGTGGGAGGTGTTATTTGCTCCATTTTTTCTCTTAGATTGGGCCTTTATATGGCATTCGGCAGTGGCATGATTCTGGCGATTGCATTCATTATCTTTCGTCAAGGCTATCTGGCGATACCAGTTGGCGACGATGCGATGCGATCGCTATGGCCGCTTTGGTTTCCTCCAAGCTTCTACTTCGGTGCATATGCCTACCTACGTTTTAGATTGAATTCGGTTTGATGTATGAAAGATTTATTTAAATCAAATCAGCGTATCTTCGTCGCGGGTAGCAGTAACGAGCCAACAGCTCTGCTGGCCGAATTGCAATCCATGGAATTACCTGCGCACCTTGAATTTGTTCAATTTCCCTTGGCTGGGTTCAATGCGATTGATTTTACCGAGTTCAATAAAACATCAAAGCTAACTACATTCTTCATGACCCCTTCGCTGAGGCAAGCAGATCCGTCTCGATTACACTTTTTGCCCATGCAGATGCGATCTGTCTATGACTATCTAAAGCAAGGAATCGACGTGGTTTTGTTTCAGGTGGCTTATGATCAGCATGGGAATTTGAGACTAGGACCGAATGTCGATTTTATCGAGGCAGCTTTGCAATCAGCGTCGGTCTGGATAGCTGAGCTAAATCGTTCTTTCGTCGCGCCGTTTGGATCTATGCCTATTGATAAAGGAAGGATTGACTATTTGTTTGATTCTGACAGACCGCTTCATCAGATGCCTCTGCCTAACCTTGATCCTGCAGCTATTCGAATTGGCGAATTCGTTTCAGAATTGATAGCCGATGGGAGCTGCATTCAAACAGGCATCGGGGCAATTCCAGCTGCGATCTTAAGTCAGCTGTCTAGTAAGAATGACTTGGGAATGCATGGCGGTCTGATTGATGATGCTGGAAGACAGCTGGTCGATCTGGGTGTCCTTTCTGGTAAATCGAAGACGATAGATAAAGGAAAGCATGTGACCGGGATGGCTCTGGGTACCGACAAACTTTATGAATGGTTGGCCTTCCAGAAAGACGTTGTATTTAAAGGTGCCAACTATACACATGAAGTCAGCGTGATTAGTCAAATTGACGATTTCGTCTCGATTAATTCTGCGGTTGAGATTGATTTATACGGTCAAATCAATTCGGAATTTGCTGGAGGCAGACAGATTTCCGGAACAGGAGGATCGGTGGACTTTATGCGTGCGGCGAAGTCCAGCAAAAGAGGGAAGTCAATAGTTGCCATGAATGCCACAGCCAAAGGTGGTGAGGTGTCGCGCATCGTGCAGAAGGTGGAGTTGGTCACTGCTCTGCGCACCGACGTTGATATCGTTGTTACTGAATTTGGTGTAGCGAACTTAAAGGATCTTCCTGTGAATCAGCGAGCTGACGCGCTTGTGGAAATTGCGGCTCCAGCCTTCAGGGAGGAACTTCGGTCCTCGATTCGGTGAAGAACCGCAGCAATAGCCAAGCAGACGCTAATCTCTTTAGAGCGTTGCTGACGTCATCACTTTTTAGTTGAATTAGGTAATCGATTCGTGAACCGCTTTGATCAAGCTGAGTGTCCGAGGATCATCTCCACCAGCGACAACGTGCATCTGGTTCATCACATAAGCAAATGCAAAGTCTAAAGTTGGATCTGCAAATCCCAGTGAACCGCCGGCCCCGGAATGACCGAACGCGCCTTCGTTGCCTAATGAACCGCTCAAGCTTGAAAACTCAGAAAAACCAGGGGGGATTGTATTGTTGAGTGTAAAGCCCAGACCGAAACGCGTTGGCACGGCGACCCCCTTATCGATACCCGAAGCAAGCTCTCTGGTAGCCATTCGTACTGTTTCTTCATTCAATAGGCGTATACCGTCAACACCGTTTCCGATCATGGAAGCGTACATCCTTGCGAGCGAGCGGGCGTCGGTTATACCGTTTCCAGCAGGCTGTTCGTGTGCGTGAAAGGCATAGCTGTTTGGGTCAGTTTCGACAGGCATTACAGACATCGACAGGCTCAGTAGTGACTGTGGGTCTAGCGAGGCCGCGATCAGCTGGCGCTGGGCCTCAGTCATTGTGTCTGGGTCTCCTTGCGGATCGAATCGAGGATCGATTGCCTCCACGGTTGTCATGCGGTGTTCTTCGCTTTCCGGAAGGCCGATCCAGAAGTCTAATCCTAATGGCTTGGAGACCTCGTCTGCCATAAAGGCGCCGGGAGTTTTCCCTGAAATTCGCCGGATCACCTCGCCGATCAGCCAGCCATAGGTCCCAGGGTGGTAGCCGTGGGTTGTTCCGGGTTCCCATGCGGGTTCCTGTTTCTCCAACGAGTTGATAGGAGCCTCCCAAGAGAAACTTTCAGCAAGCGTCAGGGGGGGGATATGTGGGAGACCGCCTTGGTGCGACATGATCATAGCGACGGTGATCGTCTCCTTGCCTGCCTGAGCAAACTCTGGCCAGTACTCTGCTACGGGAGCGTTAAAATCTAGCTGTCCTCTCTGTCCCAAGATCAGCGCGCAAAGTGCGGCCGCCCCTTTGGTAGAAGAAAAGATCAGCTGTAGGCTGTCTTCTGCCCAGGGTCTAGACGTTTCTTTATCGGCCAACCCGCCCCACAGGTCGACAACCTTTTCTCCTTTGTAATAGAGACTGAACGCTGCACCGAGGTCGGCTCGATCGGTAAAGTTTTTCGCAAATTCCTCTCTGACCTTTTCAAAACCGGGAGCAACCTCGCCATCAATATTACTCATTTTTTATCACTCCAATGTATTTTAACTCTTTCTTTCGGACTGAGTTGAACAGCACTACTCAAACATTACGCGCGGAGACGCTGCGAATCGAATTGTATGTTAATTACTACTCGTAATTGGTTTAAGTATCAACTTGCTGAGTCAGACCTTTGTTCTAGGCTTGGAAGACTGAATTTGACTTTCGTTAGGATGACGTTGAAGATTCCGGTTCATTTTACTGGGAGAGAGGCATGTTTAAAAAGATCGTGTTTGTGATTTTTGGTGTTGTGACGTTTTTTGCCCCTAAAATTCAAGCTGAAGCAGCGGGGAGCGAGGGTATCGTAGAAGAGATCATCGTGACCGCTACCTATCGAGAAACGAGCCTAATGGATACGCCGCTATCCATCAGCGCAATCAGTGATAGCGTGATTGAAGATACCGGTGCTCAAAGCATGGAAGAAGTTTATACCTTAGTTCCTGCTTTAAGCATGGTCGGTGGCACGCAAGGAGAAGCGCGTTACACAATACGTGGGGTGAGCTCGCAAAGCGGAAATATTGGTTACGCGCCGGCAGGAGCCACTGTTGGGATTTACTTAGATGGTACTCCAGTAACCGCGGCTTTGGGGCCTGACAATCAGATAAGCGGTGCGCTGTTCGATGTGGATCGCATCGAGGTACTTAAAGGTCCACAGGGGACGCTTTTTGGTGAAGGGTCGCAAGGTGGCACGATCAGAATTCTCTACAATCAGCCCGATTCCACTGAATTTGACATGGGCTTTAATATGAACACCGCGAAGATGGCGGAGTCAGACGATATGTCTGACCGCTTTGACGGAATGGTTAATATTCCGTTAGGCGACAATACAGCGGTTAGAATAACTGGATGGCGTTCTAATACAGCAGGCTATATTGATAATGAGGTGCCTGATGAGCCCGACTTTAATGGGGCTACCTCAACCGGAGGGCGGGCCGCGATAAGATTCGATGGTGATACCTATAATATCACCGGATCTATTTACCATAGCGAACAAAAGACAAATGGAGGAGTGGGTACCTACGCGGCCTATAAATCCAATTTCAGGAGGCTTACGGGATTACCGCCCACGGCGGAAGACGAGTTGGATATCTATAGCTTAAGTATGGAATTCGATTTTGGTTGGGCGACTTTGCAATCTCAGACCTCTTATCAGGATCGAGAGATCACAGGGGTATTTGAAGCTACCTCAGCCAACGCATCGCTTCTGGATATTTATTATTTAGGTGGTACAGGCGCAGATCCTTCATCAGAGGGTTGTGTTGCGGCTGCCGCCTTCGGGTTTGATTGTCCCACCTGGCCGGGTTTTTATGGGGCCGCCGGGATCCCTACGACTCCTGATGGCAAGAACATGGAAGCGATTAGCGGGATGGTCGATAACTGGAGCGAGCGCTGGAGCCAGGAAATCCGATTGATTTCTCCTGCTGACCAGCGCATTCGTTGGACGCTGGGTGCATTTTGGAAAGACAGCGAAGACCACACAGGCGCCACCCAAAAAGCGGGGTACTACCCTGGACGCGCATACGCGGCGGCGTTAATGGATCCGCTATTCGATGTGCCAGCTAACGTTCACACCGATTTTGTTGAAGAGGTCGCTATATTTGGTGAGATCAGTTACGACATTCTAGATAGTCTAGAGGTAACGGTAGGCGCGAGGGTCTCGGATCTTAAGCAGACCTTCACCAACACACCGCAAGGAACCGATGACACTCCTGTCTCACCCAAATTAGTTCTTTCCTGGCGTCCGTCCGATGAAACTATGGTTTATGCAAGTTACACGACCGGCTTCAGGCCTGGTAATGTCAATAACAACATGGAGTTTTATGCGCTTCAGTATGAGAGCCTTGGTTTAGAAGATCCGGGTTTCCGGAATGACTTGTTTTTCGACGGAGACCAGGTCAACAGCTATGAATTGGGCATGAAGTCCTCATTCCTCGACGATCGAATTTCGTTGTCGTACGCGGGTTACTTTATCGATTGGGACGATATGTTGGTCTACGAGATTCACCCGATTTCTCCAGATTCCTATAATAACAACAGCGGAGGTGCAGAGATTCAGGGTGTTGAATTGGAACTAAGCGCCTTTGTAACTGAGAATTTTGTGATCCGAGTAGCTGGCGATTTGACTTCCTCTGAGGTGACCTCAGCGACTGATATTTCCGCAAGTGCGGTAGGCAAGGAGTTGAGATTTGCTCCCGAAAACAGCGTGTCCTTGTCACTGGATTACAGCATGCCAATGGACAACGGGTGGACGATGGATTTTCATCTTGATAATGCGTGGGTGTCGAAGCAATACGTGGACGCAGCGAACACGATTACAATTCCTAGCTACGACAAGATGAACGGTCGTATTACCATGCGAAGCGATGATCAAACCTGGAGGGTCGCTCTTTTTGCGACAAACTTAAATAATGATCAGATCGAGCGTGGGCGAGATACGATCGGCACGATTTTCTGGCATTCACCCCGGCAAGTCGGCCTAGAGATAGGCTACGATCTTTAAGGTCATCTTGATCGTTAGATAAGCTGGTCATAGATTTAAAGAAACCTCTCGGTGAGACTTTCTTGGCGAGAGGTTTTTTTTGTCAACTTAAAGGTGTTATCTTTTTCAAAATCGCCGTATTAAGGAGCGACGGTCATGGATATCGCTAGTAAAGGAACTCAGCCTTTTTTGGATCCTTTAATCCAAGAGATCAAACGACTCGACCTTTCGGAACACGTGATGGAGCTCGAGGCGTACGGCCTGACCGTCATACCTCCATCGAAGTCCGGTATCACGCCTGAATGGAACGGACGTCTGCGGGATGCGATATTGCGTACCGTCGAGCGTCGTGGTGGCATTGATTTATCAGATTGGGAGACTCGCACCGAGGAGGTGCCGGTTGAGGCGATGACCGAGACCTGGCAGCTGATGCCCGAAGACGATATGTTTGCCGAGGCCGC
>CAJWGQ010000016.1 GCA_913041025.1 uncultured Gammaproteobacteria bacterium
ATACTTTGTTATCGAGTTAAATTAGAGATCTCGATGATCCTGCGGTGATTAGTGAAACGACCGAAAGAAAGTAGTTTTACTTAATAAACTTTGCTTTTTCTTGAGGCTCTTCCGTCACTGTATTCTCAATATGACCTAAGCCTCCAATCGCTACTCTAATACGATCACCGGGTTTTAAGAGAGCTGGCGGTTTCTGCGCCATGCCCACTCCGCTAGGAGTACCCGTCAAAATTACATCTCCCGGCTCCAAGGTAAACGCCGTGGACAAAAATTCAATTAGCTCATAGCAGTCGAATATCAAGTCATTGGTCATCGTATCTTGTCGTAATTCGTCGTTGACCCATGTCTGCAAATGCAGTTCATGCGGATCAAGTGAAGGATCCACAACTATACCCGGACCGAGCGGACAATGGCTGTCCCAAGACTTTCCCATGGTAAATGAGGGGGGAGTACCGCGCACTTGCCAATCGCGAACGCTGACGTCATTGCCTATCGTATAGCCAAAAATGACGTCTTTTGCCCTTTCCTTAGGAACACGTCTGCACTTTCGGCCAATAACGATGCCCAGCTCTCCCTCATAATCCATCACCTTTCCCTCTTCCGACCAGTAAATCGGCGAATATGGGCCCGATACAGAAGTAGACTGCTTCGTAAAAACTAGAGGAACCTCAGGAAGGTCCATATTTGATTCTTCAGCGTGCGCCTTATAGTTCAATCCAATACCAATAATCTTTGGTGGCCGAAGAATTACCGGCTCCAAAACCACTTCGGAAAGACCAAAATGAGAATCCACGCTCTCTGCTTCAGATATCTCCGCGATTGCAGCAGAGCCCAACTCTATAAGCGACAACATATCCCTGGGCAGGCCCGCAGATACTTTCGAGAGATCCACAATTGATTCATCTTCCTTAAGCAAACCAACACGCGCGATTCCACCTTCTCTAAAGGTTATCAGTCTCATACAACAACTTCCTTCTTGAGGCGCTCGGCCAGCCCTGTCATCGGGCCTTGAGCTATCTTATAAACTTGGATTAATCAGGTACTTCTGACCTGTTGCCTGCTGGGAGTACACTCCTAAAGCATCCAAGCTTAATGCTCCGGCTAGTGACACTTCTTGTGTGTAGCTACTCTTAAAAGTGGTAGTGACTTCATCGGCTACCCTCTGGCGAAGTTCAGATGCCTTTTCGCGACCGATTTTCTGAAGAAACGGGGTCAATAACCAACCACCCACTCCCCATTGCATTCCATAGCTTCTTTTTAACACTGTATGAGCTCTCTCGAGACCTCCGTAGATATAAACCTGCTTATGCTGGTCGGAGCCATAACGGCTAAATTCACCACCTTGCGCACTAGCAGCTGCTTCCATAGCAGTCAAAAGATCGTTAGCCAGTTCGCCTCCGCCTGTCGCATCGAATGCAACATAGGCTTTGGCCTCCAGAATCGCTTCTTTAAGGTCCTTCGAAAAGGAGTCTTTACTGGAATCACAGACATGAGTCGCGCCTAAATCCCTGAGCAACTGCTCCTGCTCTGGCTTTCTAACCACATTAACTAGCGGTACATCGTCGGCGATACATATTTTTTGAAGCATCTGTCCCAAATTGGAAGCAGCAGCAGTGTGCATCAAACCTGAAAACCCCTCTTCTCGCATCGTTTCAACCATACCCAAAGCAGTCAAAGGATTAACAAAACAAGAGGCTGCCTCCTTGGAAGAAACCCCTTCATTCATTACAAGACACTGATGTGTTTTTAAGGTCCGATACTCGCTATACATCGCTCCGCCTAAGACTGCGACGGTCTTACCCATCAACGCTTTGGCTTCTTCTGAGGAACCGGTGGCTATCACTACTCCAGCGCCTTCATTGCCCACAGGCATTGGATGGCCGACTCGGGCAGCCATCGCAGCCATCACAGCCTCACCTATCGGCGCGTTAACAATAGGACTACCATCTGAACCAGACTGTGTAGCCTTGCTTACGTCAGCCATCGCCAACAGCATGCCCAGATCTGAAGGATTTATAGGCGAAGCCTCAACCTTCACCAGCACTTCCTTTTCGCCAGGCGCCTGAACCTCAACATCCTGCAAAGAAAGTTCCAGCTCACCACTTGGCTTGACTAAAGACATCAATTGACGGCCGACAGTTGGTAATTCGCTCATAACCTTTCCCCAAAAATAAATAACAAATTTACGTCATTATAAACCAACTTAATTCCTTCGGTTATCTGAATGTCTAAAATCTTCGTGTCGGGTTAAAATAATCTCATGGAATCCGTATCCAGAAGCGAGTTAATTCATCTTTTTCCAGATGAAACCCCACGAGAACTATCGATCCCCAAGCTCGACCACGTTGATTGGGCAGTACTGGATTATTTTGGCTGGATTAATAGCGCCGGAAATCTCGGGTTCGTGGTAATGCCCTACGAGAGCAGGTACCACACCCTGCGGATGACTAGATCGTTAAGTTCCAGCCGGAAACCAAAAACGCATATGTGCTCATGGTGTCATCATGTCTATCGGGGGTACGGAACGGCGCTATTTAGTTGCGACGTTGTGGGGTCAGACGGCCGAAGAATTATTGGACATCACCTGTGCAAGCAACTTGATTGCAGTCTTAGGATTAGAAATCTTGCCAGCGATCCACCTAGTTTCATGCCGGAAACCATCGCGTTGTCGGACAAAATCGGTCGCCTAGAAAATTCGGTTTTCGCATTCATGCAAAGAACTAACCAATTCGCTTAAAGATCAGGAGCCTTTATTTTTTCTCGGCGGCAGCCAAGGACCCTCGCCAAAACCAACTAAGAAAGTCACGCACAGACAACAGCAACCGGCTATAAACATCCATGTCGCCCATCCCCAGTGTTCTACCACTTGTGGCAAGCCAAGATTTAAAAACAAGCCTGAAATGGGAGAGAGAGTGGCTGTTATGCCAAACGCTCGGCCAACACCATGGGGACTTATTGCCTCAGCTGTTTCAGAATAAATAGCACACCAAGCAGGATATATAAATCCCGCGAAAAAACCTGTGGTCGACCAAAGCAGCATCAACAGCGTCTCCGGCACATCCGATGGTAAAGAGGACCCGTAAATAAAACAGAGCCCTGTAGCGAATCCGCCAAATGCGGTAATCGATTTGCGTACTCGAAGAAAATCTGACAACCAACCAGACAAAAACACACTCACGGTAAACACAATCCAAAAATAGGACGTTACTTTTGCAGCATTCGCTGGATCTAACCCGTGATGTTGCGTTAAAAACGTTGGAACATACGCAGATACCGTGACATAGGTGAGAGCCCAGAAAACAATAACAATTGACAACAACCAAAGTCTTGGGCTCCTATACACTTTTTTACCGTCATCATAGGTTTCGATCAACTTAGCTTTTCTAGCATCCACGGAAGAATCCAAATCCCCACTAGATTCAGAGTTCGCTGACTCTAATAACTCTCGCACTCGTGGACTTAAGTCGCGATAGAACAGAAATATAACGAGCGCCGTTACCCCTGCTAGCACCGCAGCAATCCAATACTGGGAGCGCCAACCAGGCCAAATTGGCAAGGTTTGGGCCGCAATCGCGGTGGACATTAGCGCTCCTATCGTAAAGGCTAAGGAAACCCATGCATAAACCATGGCCCTACCCATACTAGGGGTTAGATCACGAGAAGCTGCGTGAACTGCGGGATTCATTCCCGCCATCAAAAAGCTACCCGCCGTGACCAGAAATGCCAGCGTCCAAAAATTAGGCGAGATCGCACCAAGAATCGAGATAACCGCATAGGCGAACACAGGCCAAATCATCAATGGGCGACGGCCAAAACGATCAGCCGCACGACTGAGTAATACAGCTCCAACGCTGTAAAATAGACCAGCTATCGCTGCAACATAACCCCACTCAACCAGGGACTTATCAAAATCAGCGAGAATGTAGACTAAAACCGGCCCATTTTTTAACGCTTCATACTGTTCAACGGCCCAGCCAAGGATAATGAGACCCAGCAGCCACCAACGAAGCTTCCCTTCCGGGAAAAAATCGATTTGTTTGCTCTTTAGATAAGTCCAAAATCCTGGCTTTTGGCTTTCCAACATTGATCTCTCCACACTCCCTCTCACAGTGTAGCACCCAGGAAGACACCTTGATTAATTAATGTAAAATACCCATTTATTAGCATTAATCACTCGGAAACATTAATGAGTACAGAGCAATTTAGAGAAGAAGTAAGAGATTGGCTTGAAACAAACTGTCCTGACAGCATGCGACAGGGATCAGTACATTTCGAAGATGCTTACGAGATTTACCAGACGGAAGATGCACTACTTTGGCAAGAACGTGCGGCGACAAGAGGCTGGACCGCGCCTACTTGGCCGAGCGAATACGGCGGTGGCGGACTGGATCCATCGGAGTCTCGAGTCTTCTGGGAAGAGATGGCTCGCATTAAAGCGCTGCCTGCCTCTACTGGCATGGGCCTCGCAATGATTGGACCTACCATTCTGGAAATGGGAACCGAGGAACAAAAAGCCCGGCATATTCCGAAAATTGTCACCGGCGAAGCTCAATGGTGTCAAGGCTACAGCGAACCGGGAGCAGGTTCAGATCTTGCCGGACTACAAACGAAAGCCGCGGTAGACGGCGATAACTTCATCATTAACGGTCAAAAAATATGGACGTCCGGTGCTCAGCACGCAAACTGGATGTTTGCCCTCGTCCGCACGGATCCCGAAGCGTCGAAGCATAACGGTATTAGTTTCGTTCTTTTGTCGATGGACCAGCCGGGCGTCACCGTCAAGCCCATCAAACTGATTTCCGGTTCATCGCCTTTTTGCGAGACGTTTTTCGACAATGCCGTCGCAAAAAGGGAAGACCTCATCGGGGAATTAAACAAGGGTTGGACGGTAGGCAAGCGCTTGCTTCAGTACGAAAGAAATGCGACCGCTAGTCGAGGCCCCGCGAAGAAAAAAACAGATAAAAAAACAAAGCCTAAATTGAACGCCTACGCGGAAATCGCCAAAACTTATGCTGGCGAGGACAGTTCTGGGAAAATCTCTGATACTTCGATAAGAGATGAGGTTCTTACCCAGACAATACAAGAGAAAGCACTTTCCTTGACCACTTTGAGAGTAGTCGAAGAAAGTAAAAGTGCCGGAGCTCCAGGCGCCGCGACATCAATCTTTAAGTACGTTGGATCCACTCTCTCGCGTGACGGATCACAACTTAAATCCAGATTACGTGGCACTGCAGGCCTCGCCTGGGAGGGCTCGGAATTCACGGAAAACGAACTGGAATCCACACGAGGCTGGCTAAGAGACAGAGCGGTAACCATCTATGGTGGAACCAATGAGGTACAGCTGAATATCATTTCTAAAAGAGTCCTAGGGTTACCCGACTAGCTATCCGCGATCTTTAGAACAATCATGACCTTCTTAGGAAGGTCATGATTCCCAAATTACGACCTCCACAGAGGTATCAATCGACTTCCGCTTTTCTTTTCATTAATCTCGTTAATAAGGGGTTTCAAGGAACGTGGAGAGAATGAATTCTGAGGCACTCAAAGGGATTCGAATTTGCGATTTTACCGGTCAGCTTGCAGGGGCAGGTGCAACAAAATGGCTGGCTTCTTTTGGCGCCGAGGTTATTCGTATCGAAGACCCTATCCGCCAAGGCCGATGGGATATATTACGAGGCAACGAACCATTTAAAGATGAGCGCCGTGGGATCAATTTAGGGGGTGCCTTTAATAATCACAATACCGATAAACTAGGCATCACGCTCAATCTAAAAACCGAAAAAGGTAAACAACTTCTCACTAAACTCATCAAAGTTTCAGATGCCGTAACCGAAAATTTTGCGGCAGGAGTGCTAGATAGACTGGGTTTTGGATACGAGTCGCTTAAACAAATAAAAAGCGACATAGTTTATGTTTCTAATTGCGGTTTCGGCCACAAGGGTCCTTATTCGCACTTCAAAACCTGGGGGCCCATCGTGCAGGCTGTATCAGGGCTCACCTTCACATCGGGGTTACCTAATCAACCGCCTGCCGGTTGGGGTTATTCCTATATGGACCATACAGGAGGCTATTACATGGCAATGGCTATTCTGGCGGCCCTCTTACATAAACAGAACTCAGGCGAAGGACAATGGGTTGATATGGCCTGCACAGAAGTAGCCGTAGCTTTAAATGGACCATCGCTTTTGGATTGGACCGTAAACAACAAACCGACTCGCACCGCAGAAGCAATTAATTCAAACAGAAGCCAGCACATCAAAACGGCACCGCATGGTATTTACCCAACCAAAGGCGATGATGAGTGGATTGCGATAAGCTGTCGCGATGACGCGGACTGGAATGCGTTAGCTGGTGTAATTCAGCAAACTTGGACAAATAAATACGAGTCGCTCAATGAAAGATTTGATAATCAAGACGCTTTAGACCAAGACTTATCCTCCTGGACACTGAATCAGAATAAATTCGAATTACAATCCTTAATCCGTTCAGTCGAAGTACCAGTAAGTGCAGTACAAAAACCTCAAGACAGAATCGAAACAGACAGCAGCACGGAGAGTTTTGATCTTTGGCCAACGATCACCCACACCGAAATCGGAGAAGTCAGGGTAGACGGTAATCCCGTTCACTTCTCTGAATCGGACTGGCAAATGAACTCTGGAGCCCCCTGTCTTGGGGAAGATAACAAAAGGGTCTTTACCGAGATTCTTGGACTTTCGACAGACGACCTCGAAGCGCTCAAAAGAGAGCAGGTCATATGAGTGTTCTAAAAGGCATTCGTATTATCGAATTAGCTCACGAGCGTATTTCTTGGGCTGGCAAGTTGATGGGAGATATGGGCGCCGACGTTATATTGGTCGAACCTGAAGCGGGCGAGGTCAGCAGAAGCTACCCACCTTTTCTGGATGACCAACCTGGTGAAGATCGAAGTCTTTACTTTTGGCACTACAATACGAGCAAACGTTCGATTGTCTTAAATCTAGAAGAAAACTCTCAAAAGGTTCAAGAGCTCATTAAAACAGCGGATATTTTAATCGAGGGCGAACCAACGAAGCGACTGTCCAACCTCAAACTCGACTACCCCCAATTATCCAAACAAAATGAAAAACTGATACACATAGCCATAACACCCTATGGAAGGGACAACCCGCTCAGCGACGCTCCAGCGACAGACCTCACGATCATGGCTGCGGGAGGCCCACCATGGAGCTGCGGTTACGACGATCACGATCTACCACCCGTTAGGGGATGGGGGAATCAGAGTTATCATACAGCCTGCCATTTTGCGACTATGTCAGCTCTAACCGCCCTGCTCTATAGAGGTAGAACAGGCAGAGGGCAATTCATTGATATATCAATGACCGCAGCATTAAATGTCACAACAGAAGCAGCTAGTTATTCCTGGCTAGTCAACCAATCAACCGTTCAACGTCAGACCGGTCGTCACGCTTCAGTCAATCCCACCGGCGAAACCCAAATACGATGTGCGGACGGAAAATGGGCAAATACTGGTGTCCCACCTAGATTTCCAGATGAATTCAGAAAACTCCACAAATGGATAATAGACCTGAAACTTGAGAGCCAATTCCCAGAATCGGTATTTCTTGAAATGGGCGCCAACTGGGAAGGACCATTTGATCTTTCTCAGATTGGCGCTGACGATACCATCACGGCAATATTCGCCGCAGGCAGAGAAGGTCTCAAATTAATCGCCGCGTCCATCAGTGCTTATGATTTTTTTGTGGGCTGTCAGAACGTCGGGCTTGCAGTCGGCATCGTAAATAGTCCTGAAGAGGCTTTTGAGGATCCTCACTTTCGTCAGCGTGGCTTTCAGGTTCAAGTGGAGCACGAAGACCTTGGAAGAAATATAACCTATCCTGGCGCGCCATTTAACTTGCCTAAAGCGCCATGGTCTATTTCAAAGAGACCACCTTTAAAAGGCGAGCATACTCACGAAATTTTACGAGAACTGGCCGAATAAAGCAGTTCGCCATTAACAATGGTATGAACAACGGGGTCCTCAATTAGAGAATCCCTTTCAAGGGAAAACCCCCTTTTTAAAACGCAGAGATCTGCAGGATCTCCCGGCTCTACAAACCTTTTCGGTTCTTTCAAGTCGCCCGGCTGAGTCAGATAACCATCGATGGCTGTGCTTCTCGATACGGCTTCCTCGGCGCCAACGATTTGTCCTTCACGGGTCTTGCGATCAGCAGCAGTACGAATTATTTTCCAGGGAGATACAGGACCGTAAGGTGAATCAGAGCTTGCTAAAACAGGAATATTGTTTTCCAACAAACTATGGTAACGATAGAGATCAATTTGGTCCCTGATATCCACGTCTTTCAAATACTGTCCACCCTTGGACCAAATAAAGCCGGGTTGAGTGACTATCAATACTTCGAGGTCACGAATCATTTCAAAATAGTCGGGACTCACCAGTGAAGCGTGCTCTATACGATCTAGACTTCGATTAGGAGAATCTCGAAGTGCTTCCAAAGCATATAAAAGCTCCACTTGGCTAACGCAATGAAAGGCAACACCTCGACCCTGCTCATGCGCACACTTGGTGCGTCTCTGGAGCTCTCCTAATTCAGGCAAATTATCCTCGTCCAACATAACCTTCAGAAAACCAGCTTCCAATGACTCATCGCCCATTAACGTTACCTTTTGAGCGACCTCGTTGGAAAACTGAAGTTCTTTGAAATCAGCAAGAGTGCCAGAACTGTTTGTGTAGGAAGCATCAGTAAAACCAGTTATACCCATGCTCAATAGCTTTTCTGAAAAAGGTTTTATGAGCGCCCTATTCTCTTCCTCAACTTGTTCTCTTAACCAGCCATCTAAACGAAACAATCTACCTGTGGGCAGACCATCCTTATTTTTCTCTATGCCATCTAAATGGAGGTGCTTGTCAATTTGAAGTAACTCGCAAGCGCAGGTGTTGAGAATCCACATCTTCCCTGATCTATGCTGTATGCGAACAGGTCGGTCATCGAGTATCCAATCAATTGTGTGGCGATCAATATCACCCGCTACGGACTCGTGATACCCAAACCCTCGGATCCATCCATTTGGAGTCGAGAAATTTCTGAGCCGACTCGCCAGGTCAGACAGATCTCCTACGAAGGGCGGACCACATTCAAGCGAGTATTCCCTGGCCAAACTAGCAAAGAAGTGAATATGGTGGTCGTGCAACCCAGGAATGACCTGCAAACCCTGCGCATCGAATATCTCTTCGTCACCTACTACCTCAAGGTCCTGACCTATTGATTCAATCACATCAGAAATCCTAATGTCGGCGACCCGATCGCCAACATCTGCGTCCTTAATTAACATCTTTTTCACTTGGTTGAATTCACCAAATTCGTGATCCACCAATATTGAGGCTCACGTATCTCGGAGGCATGTATACTAATTGTCATGAATGAGTTCGTTTCTCGCAAAGAACTAACCAATATATTAACGAGCCCTATCTTAGCAGAGGAGCTCTCGTTATCTCATGGTTGTTCCTACGTGGTGGTGGACCCAAACTCACCAGGCAACTGGCAAGAAGTACCCTTTCAAAGCCGCTGTCCCATAATTGCTCTGGAAAATGGAAGCGTTATACCACCAGAAGCGCCGATCGATCTATCCTGTAAGGCGAGTCAGTTGGACGACATTCTTAATGCAATTAATAGTCAGCCTCAGGCCTCGGCGGTTGCCTGTCAGGTTTTAAGAGCGAATGAATTATCAAATATCAGTGAAGGTCTTGTTCTTGAGTCCTTGGCTTATAGCACTCTACTGGAAAGCGGCGGCTTTCAAGACTGGTTAGCAAAGAGAAAAATCGGTGAGAACTACCAAACCAAAAACTCAAACGTAATCATCGAAAGAGAGAGAAACTCGCTACACATTACTCTGGACCGCCCAGACCAGCACAATGCTTATTCAGAAGAACTAAAAGACAAATTTTGTGGCGCTCTTCAGCTAGCGCTCCAGGATTCTTCCATTGATAAGGTCATCATCACCGGCAAAGGCCAATCTTTCTGCTCGGGCGGAGATCTGAACGAGTTTGGTTCGGTGAAAGATGCTGCAAATTCTCATTTGAGTCGCACGACTCGAAGTGCTGGTAGTCTTCTTGCAAAACTCAAGGACAAAACCCATTTCAAAGTCCATGGCGCGTGTATAGGCGCAGGCATTGAACTGACAGCCTTCAGCAACCAAATCAGTGCCCATCAAAATTCGTTTTTTCAATTACCAGAGGTTGGAATGGGCCTCATTCCCGGTGCAGGGGGTACTGTGAGCATCAACAAACGCATTGGTCGCAGGCGAACGGCATTCATGGCCTTGAGTGGAATCCGAATTGACGGCGAAACAGCCCTGGAATGGGGCTTGATTGACCACCTACTTGCTTAACTCTTCTCTCACGACGCGCCGAAGTAATTTTCCAGTTTCGTTATAAGGTAACTCATCCCAAACAACCATGAGCTGGGGAACTCTTGAGCTTCTTAGTTCAGCTTTAACGAATTCCTTGATTTCTTCTTGATCGATCGTAAAGCCGTCTTTCGCTACAAGCGCCGCTGCAACTCCTTCTCCCCATTGTTCGTCAGGTATACCAACTACAGCCACATCCGCAATACTCGGGTGAGTGAGCAACACATCTTCTATCTCTCCTGGAGATAAATTTTCTCCACCTCGAACTATGACATCATCTGCTCGTCCTTCTATGAACAGGAATCCTTCAGAATCTACGCTGCCAGCATCTCTTGTAGGGAACCATCCATCGGCATCAACAACCGACCCCTTGCCTTCATATTCACCTGAGACTTGCTCGCCTCGCACATAAATCTCCCCTCGCTCACCCGCAGCAACGACATTCCCATCCTCATCCCGAATTTCCAACTCGATCCCCGGTAACGGCTGGCCAACTGATACCAAGCGTCTTCTGACACTTTCATCCGAGCTTGCTATCGCCGCCCTATGATCATCTGGTCCTAGCAGAGTAATTGTGGAGCTAGTCTCAGTGAGACCATATGCATTGGTGAAATTAGTATCGGGAAATAACTTCATTGCTTTTTCAATGACGCTCAAAGGCATCTTCCCCCCGCCATACGACAAACTTTTGAGATGAGGCATATCGGCAGAAGACTCGCCCTCCAAAGTTTCAACGATACGAGCCAACATAGTCGGTACGACAAAAGCAGTGGTAACTGCATGTTCCCTAGCCAACCTGATCCAATCCTCGGCAGTGAAATTAGGAAGCTGAATCACGTGTCGGCCTGAGTACACCGAGCTCAAAAGAGCGGCAATACCTGCAATGTGGTAAGGAGGCACACAAACCAACGCAGCCTCATCATCCCCAGAACCGGCAAACTCTACAGACCCTAAGATATAAGAAACCAAATGCTTGTGTCGAAGCACGGCGGCCTTAGGAGTCCCAGTGGTGCCACTCGTAAACAGAAGGACCGCAATTTCTTCTGGATCCATTGACCACTCGCCCTCGATCGCATCTTGGTGGTTTCCAGCATCTAAAAAGGATGCAGTGGTTCGAGCAGACACGTCATCTACTGCGCCCAGGGTATCGACCCGATCCTCTTGCGTCACTAAATAGGCAGGGGTAACACGTTTTAATAACGCCTCAATTTCCTCATCGGTTAATCGATAATTGAGAGGAACATAAGGTACGCCGGCCCAGGCGCTAGAAAACAGGCTCAGGGGAGTTCCAAGATTACTCACATCAAGCTTAACCAATCTGGAGGCACCAGCGGCCTTGACGCTCGCTGCTCTTAATCTGGCAGCTTCAAATAATTCCTGGTAGGTATAACTAGTACCCGAGCTTCCATCTGTAAATGCTTTACGCTCAGGAAAGGTCGCTTGAACCATTTCTAATAACATCATTATGTTCATTTCAATTTAATCCGTTTTCAAAATTCCGATTGAGTTCTTCTTTTACAGGGTGAATTACATCATCTGCAGTGAGCAATACCCAGCTTAGCTGAGCGAATGCCACGCGCGCTCTTCCCCAAAACAATATTCCAACCTATTTCCTCAGTTATCACAAGAACTTGACAAAAAAACCTAATTCCTCAGGGACACCTAAGCGCGCGTACCTTAAATACCTCGAACTTGGACATCGCAGGGTTTGCCTGCCAAACTAAGAATCAGTTATCAGGGAGCTTTACGATGAAAATTTCAATTTCCATAGGATCAGCCTATTACAACGGCGAAGACTGGGACGACCTTGTAGATTACACACAAGAGGCCGACAAACTAGGAGTCGATCAAGCTTGGTCAGCCGAAGCCTGGGGTATGGACGCAATCGTTCCGTTAGCCTATCTCGCCGCTAGGACAGAAAGAATAAAATTGGGCACAGGCATCCTTCAGATTAGCTCTCGCGTTCCATCAATGATGGCTATGACAGCGCAAAGTCTAGACACCGTCTCAAAGGGTCGTTTCATACTTGGCCTCGGTGTTAGCGGGCCCCAAGTTGTCGAGGGATTGCATGGGGCTTCCTTTGCTAAACCCTTATCTCGTTTAAGAGAATGTGTAGAAATTCTCAGAATTGCCCTAGCTGGAGAGAAGATAGCCTATGAGGGAGAACACTATCTGCTCCCAAGACCTGGAGGCGAAGGCAAAGCCATCAGGTTATCGCAGCCACCCAGGCCTGAACTACCAATTTATCTGGCCACATTAGGTCCGAAATCTCTTCAAATGACCGGGGAACTCGCTAACGGCTGGCTTGGTACCTGTTTTCTGCCAGAGCACGGCAACGTTTTTCTCGATGACTTGAGCACCGGAACTAAAAAGGCGGGGCGCTCTCTAAGTGATATTGATATCCAAGCTGGAGGTTATTTCGAGATAAGTGATGATGTCGAAGGACTAGTTAACAAACTCAGACCGGGTATGGCATTTACTTTAGGAGCTATGGGTTCCGCGAAGACTAATTTCTACAATGACGCCTACTGTCGTGCTGGATATGAGGACGTCGCTAAAGAGGTCCAAAGCCTATGGGTTGCAGGTAATCGCGACGAGGCAATCCGGCAGGTGCCTGACGAGCTCATTACTATGTCCAATTTTATTGGTACCCAATCGATGGTAGAGGAGAGGTTAGGCGCCTTTAAAGCTGCCGGGGTCAATACTTTGCGAATTTCCACCGGCGGATCAACTTGGAAAGAACGCACAGCTGCGTTAGAAGAAGCCATGGACTCGATCGGTAAGGCAGCAACCTAAAACAAAATCACGCTAGCTACGAGACAATTGTCTGGTCTACTTGTCTCGTAGCTTTTCGTAAGCTGCGATTGCATCCTCTCGGGCAGCTTCTACTACCGAGCCTATTTCTGTTACTTCTGATCCTGTAAGTCCGATCCTGCTAAGCACTTCCTCGTTAGCTTCTCCCAGCACAGGAGGATCACCCTTTTCGCTGCCAGGCGTTCGACTCATTTTTACAAGATTGCCGACCGTTGTTCGCTTACCTAGGCCCGGAATATTTACTTCAGTAAAATATCCGTTGATCAGATTCTGTTCATCTTCAAAGACTTCTTGATGATCTCTCACACGTTCCCAAATCATTTCAGGTTGAGTCCTCAGAAAATCGTCCCATTCTTTTGCAGTTTTCTTTGCAAAAGCGGTTTCCAGTTGTTTGCGAATTTCTTCAGATTCCTCATCAGTTAGCCCCTCACCAAGACGTCCCCCAGGGGTTTGGAGTTTCGGGTGAAATACTAACTCCGGCACATCCGCAAATACGCAAAATGCATCCCAAGAATCCAGCGTCATGCTATTAGCGAGCAGAATTGCCCTAGAGTCAGCTGTTCGATAGAGGCCATAGGGTCCTCGAATATTACAGTGGTGCTGACCATCACGCTCTAAAAGCTCTCCGGTCATCGATTCGTGCGTCAATTCCCACTGCTGAAACCATAACTGCGCGCCAAGTCCACTCACGCTAACTTTTTGACCACCTCCAAATCGCTCTCTCGCAAGCAACGCCGTCAAGACACCAAGTGCTAGCTGCATCGCGCCTCCAGTATCTCCAACGACGGTGCCCAAAAGAACTGGTAGCTCCTCTCTTTTTCCTGTTAATGAAAGCATCCCACCGCGTGCAACCGCAGCCCCATCAAGCATCGCTTTGTCAGCATCAGGTCCTTTAGGGCCAAAACCATTAACACTAGCGTAGATCAATTCTGGATAACGCTCGTGAAGACTCTCGTAATCTAATCCTAATTTCTGTAGCGCAGGCATACGATAGTTCGTCAATAACACGTCCGCCTTCTCAAGCAATCCGTGAAAGGCTTTTTTACCTAGATTGGTCGTTAAATCAATACATAGAGAACGTTTTCCCCGGTTAACGGCTACAAATTGGGGGCCGTATGTACCTTCGGGCGTCTCATTATTCTTATTCCTTCCGTGACGACTGGAGTCGCCTATCGGCGGCTCCACCTTAAGCACTTCGGCTCCCATATCCCGAAGATACAGTCCAGCGGCAGGTCCTTGGACTGCTAGTGTCAGCTCAACCACCGTAAATCCCTCTAAAGGCTCACTCATCCTACTTCCACCCCTTTACGCAACAGTTACTAAACCATTCTTCTAAATGTAAGTGCTTATGAAGCAGGAATGCAAACTAAGTGCACGCTTCAAAGAACAAATATAAGCTTGTGTGTCCAACCAAGAAAATAGCCCAAGGGGTAGTTCATTGTCGAACAGAAACATATTAATCTTTACTGGCATTCTCTATGTCCTATTCAGCAGTTGGTATACCCACCTCAGTGGTCCGATGACAAACGAGGAAATCGACCGGGCACTCGCAGGTCTTACAAAAAATGGAATGAAGCAAGAAGATCTCAAAAAGTGGGAAAAATTCATGCGTACCGATACAGGGAATCAATTCATAATGCTAAACGCGATCGACATGAATCCTTCACCTCCTAAAATGCCCAAAACTCCGGAGGGATCGGGGCCAGAAGAACTCATGGATATCTACATGGAGCATATGTACTCCGAACAACTCAAACGAGCTTCCCACCCAGTTTTTTTTGGTCAGGCTGTTCACACAGTACTAGATATCGCCGGAATTGATAACGCTACTTCCTGGACTCATGGAGCATTATTTAGATACCGGAGCCGAGCAGATTTAATTGAAATTGCCCTTCACCCAAGCTCTTACGAAAGACACGAGTATAAAATCGCAGCTCTCACCAAAACAATCGCTTACCCCATTGAACCCACTATATATCTGAGCGATCTGCGATTTCTCGTGTTACTCATTCTATCTTTGATATCTGTGTCTATTATTGCAATCAGAAGATGAAATACGCATTTCAGCGTATAATGAAAATTTTACGAAACAACCTTGATAAATAGTTGGAATTTAACAGACAGGGAGATCAAATGACCGGGAAACTCGAGGGGAAAACTGCGCTTATTACAGGCGGTACAAGTGGGATTGGAGCAGCTACAGCTGAGCTTTTTGTTCAAGAAGGAGCAAAAGTTGTTATTTCAGGGAGATCAAAAGATAAAGGTCAATCACTGGCAGAAAGTCTGGGAAATTCGGCAGTTTTCTACGAAGCCGACATCACTAACGAGACTGCAATCGCCGCTTCAATTGATTTCACAGTGGAGACTTTAGGCAAGCTCGACATACTGTTTAACAACGCAGGAGGACCTGTCGGCGCCCCTCTAGGAGAGCTCTCTCAAGATCATATTGATTACGGAGTCAAACTACTGTTTTCAAGCGTCATTTTGGGGACCCGTTATGCGATCGAGCCTATGAAGAAAAACGGGGGTGGCGTAATCATCAATAATTCCAGTGTTGCCGGGCTAAGATACCGCCAGGGAGACCCTCTATACTCTGCTCTCAAGGCTGGAGTCACTCACTTCACCAGGATGTCAGGGGTAGAACTCGGGCCGTTCAATATTCGCGTCAACTCCATCTCTCCAGGAGCAATAGCGACTCCTATTTTTTACGGTGGCTCGGCTCGCGCAAATACTTTGTCTGACGAAGAGAACGAGAAAAAAATGGACAAACTAAAAAACAATCTGGCTAAAGCCGTACCACTAAAAAGGACCGGAGTCGCTCAGGACATAGCAGAAGGAGCCCTATACTTAGCAAGTGATGCCGGACAATTTGTTAATTGTCATGACCTAGTCATTGATGCAGGTCGCACATCTATGTTTTACGAACCGAACGACTAAGCAAAGAGGACATCACCAAAAAAGGCCGGCTCCCAGTCGGCCGCCGCACTCGATGCAATTCGTTTTACAAACGATTCTCTTGCCAAATCCTTAAAAAATTCCCGCTATAGAACTTGTCTTTCAAGTCTTCATCAAGGTCAGAAATAAAACGCTCAAATCGACCAATAGGATCCTTGGTCCCCTCTACATGAGGATAATCACTGGAAAATAAATAAAGATCTTCATTTGAGTCTTCAATTAGTCTTTTGACATCTTCGTGATGGAACGGAGTAAAAGCCAACTGCTCTTTAATTTGCTCGGAAGGCGGTCTCTCAAATCGGACCGATTCGTCAACTCTGCTATATACTTTGCTTACCCAGTCCAGCCTTCTTATTAACTCTGGAACCCAACCTGCTCCGAGCTCAACCGCCGCCCCCTTCAACCCTGGATGCCGTTCCAACACACCATCAAGAACTAACATACTGACAAATGTTTCAGGTGGCTGGTGCAACAACGCCGCATCTTTAGTTCTCACATTTTCGCCTCCACCCATCCAGTCCTTGGTCGCAGCCCTCCCATTATTACTCCAGGAACCCAGAACCTGGAGAGGAGACCCTCCAACGTGAAGCACAAATGGTGTATTTGAGTCAGCCAATAATTGCCAAAACGGTTCGAGTTCAACGTGACCAGGGGATCTATCAATTGGAGCTCTATGAGGGACCCATATAGCCTTCAGTCCATTATCGATCGCCCACTCTGCCTCTGCGATAGCGTACTCGGGATCGTCTAAGGGCACTATGCCAACACCCAGTAAACGCTCGTCATCTGAGCAGAAATCGATCATGTGCCTGTTATGAGCCCTAGCAGCACCATAACGCAACTCTCGAGGCTTTTTTGAGCTAGGGTGAAATGGAAAAGCCACACTATGCGTTGCAAAAACCAGTTGCTGTTTAAACCCCAGTAAGTTGAGCGCATCAGATCTATCGGTGGAATCAAAAGCTCCCAAAGCCTGAATTTCCTTTGACCTCGCAATTAATTCATCCCCCAACTGCAACTGCTTTTGTACGTGCTCAGCAGAATGCTTACCACCTTGACTCATGATGACCTCGACTTCTTCGTCAGTCACAAGTGAAGCGCTATAGCTAACTTCAGGTATTTGATCTCGAATCTTCGGGTCCGCATAAGAAGTCAGAAAATTCGGCAGCTCCATAATATGACTGTCTGCATCGTAGTAATCTCGATCGGCTGGCGCATAACTCATCGCTTTCTCTCCCTCTATCTATATCCCTTCAACTGCCTAATCATGCATCAAACGAATTGATAAGGCACCCCACGGTAATTTTGTTAGACTGTTTCGACCAGCCAAGGATTCTCAAATGTCCATTTCAATCCTAGATCAATTATGGTTTCTGCATCAAAATCCCGGGCAACAAGCTCCGCAAGCCCTGATGGACTCACCTCTCAGCATTGAAGAAGGTCAGAAACTCCAAATACAACTCCTCGAAAGATGGCTGGAGCAAGGCGAAGAGTTAGGCGGTTGGAAAATTGGAATGACCTCAGGAGCTTCAAGAAATGCCATGGGCGAGGGAATCAGACCCTTTGGTTTCATTCTGAAAAGCAGGATTGGCTCGAATAACGAGAAACTGAACCTAACTGAACTTAGAAACGGTGGAGTCGAAAACGAAGTTTGTTTCGGTTTTAACGCAAGCTTATCTGCTGGCACAACTGTCGACGATGCTAAACTCAAAGTCGCCTCGATCCACCCTGGGTTTGAGATCAATCAAAAACGATTGCCCAACAACGCCACTAGCGGGCTACGCGTTGCCGACAATCTATCCAATTGGGGTATCGTCTACGGACAAGATGCGGGAACCGATATCGAAATCAACGACATTTTCGTCGAGTTATACGCCAACGGAAAATCAATAGAACATACCGCTAGCCAAGGTCACATAGACGACCACTATCGATCCATCAGCACCTTGGCAAATAAATTAGGAGAGCACGGCTTGTCAATCGAGAAAGAACACAAGGTCATCACCGGCGCTTTTGGCAAAACCCCCTTTGCTAAAGGTTTTTTTGAAGGCAAATTCAGTCACGAAATGGGTTCGGTCTCTTTGGAGATTACCTGATGGGACTCAAGATATTAATCATCCCTGGACTTACCTTAACCGAAATACCGGAGCAGTCGGTAATCAGCCTAGAAAGTGCCGCGGGCACAGACAGTGAGATCGTTATCAGCGAGTACGCAGACGCTCATAAGCACATAGGAGATGCGGACATCGTTCTTGGAATAGTAACGCCAAAACTATTTTCTGCAGCTAAAAAACTTCGATGGGTGCAGTCCATTTCGTCGGGAGTGGACTCGTTTATGTATCCCGAATTTATCAACAGTGACGTTTTGCTCACAAGCGAAAAAGGTTTAGTGGGAGAGCATCTAGCCGATCACGCCTTTGGCTTGCTGTTGGCTCTGACTCGTCAACTAGCAGCAGCTAGAGACCTAGGCCCAGATAGCTGGAACAATCGCCCTGGATTAAGAGCCCAAGAAGTCGAACTAACGGGACTGAACCTCGGAATAATTGGTTTTGGAGGGACAGGCAGAGCAGTAGCCAAGAGAGCACATGCATTCGGACTAAGGATTCGCGCGATCGATAAAGATCTCATGGATGGCACAGATTCCGTCAACAAAGTCGAATCCGCAGAAGCACTGGACGATTTACTAGCCTGGAGCGATATCCTAGCGATTTGCTGCCCTCTAACAGAAGAAACCGATAAGCTTATAAACCAAGAAACTCTGGGCCAACTAAAAACGGGCGCTTACATCATCAACGTGACCCGGGGCGAGATCATTGATGAAGATTCTCTGGTCGATGCCCTGAAATCCGGCCACGTTCGCGGTGCGGGGCTAGATGTCACCCCACGCGAACCGTTACCGGCCGAAAGCGAGCTATGGCGGTTGCCCAACGTGGTAATGACTCCTCATACCGCCGGTGCGAGCCAGTACAGAGCATCAAGAAACCTGGAACGCTTCATCTCTAATGTCGAAAAATTTCGACAAAATCTGCCCTTAGACGGCATCATCGACAAAGTCGAGGGTTATTAGCCCCTCATAGTAGAGGGATCGACAGGTATCTATTCTATTCAAATACATGCAAGTCGCTGATAAGGTAGCCCGATGGTGAAGAGACAGGAGTAAGAGTGGTGGCAGAAACATTAGACCAACATGAAGACATTAAAGAACCGCCCTTAACGTCGATGCTATTTAGAGATGCTTTAATATTGCTCGCAGCGCTTTCTATTTGGGCAGCCGCTTATTCGTGGTTTCAATTTTCTGATCTGTTAATTGCTAAAGTTCTAATGGCTGCCGACGCTCTCATAGTGGGGTTTATCGTAGCATCCTTATTTCACGAATGGGGCCATTATGCGGGTGCTCGTGGCTCGGGCAGCAATACAACCCGATTCGCCGGCAAGGCTTTATCTATCTTCCGATTTAATTTTGATTTCGAGCAAAACACGAAGACCCAATTTCTTTGGATGAGTTATGGTGGTCAGATCGGACATTGGGGAATACTGGCCGTTCTATTCTTCTCGCTTCCTCTTAACAATCTGGCAGAGATTGTGCTCTTATCCTCAATCTTCGGTTTCTGTGTCTTTGCCCTCTTGGTCGAGTACAAAATCATCTGGCAAGTTCTGCGCGGCATGGATCCACTAGAAAGCCTCAAAAAATTGACTTCGAAAAAACTACGGACCGCCCAGATGATCGGAGGTACGGCTGGTATCGCATCAATCATTTTACTCAGTTAACCAATCTCGGCGACTGCAATGTACGTTTTTCTCCGCCTCGCTCAGAGAAAAGACGTCAGAACGCGGGCTCTTAAAGTAAGTTTAGTGGTTGGCTCAATACTGGCTTTGATCAATCATGGTGATTCATTCCTAAATAGCGAACTTGAGTTTCACAACTCCATCCAAATAATTGCCACTTTTCTCGTGCCCTATCTAGTTTCGACTTATTCAAGTGTGAGCGCCATCAAAGATCAGGAGAACCCAAGCGACAACAAGTTATGAACAGGAGAATATAACTCTTCAAGATAGGTAATATCAGACTCTTCAAGCTCTATGGTAGTCGCATCAGTCAACTCATCAAGCTGTTCGGGTCTTGAAACTCCCACCACAGGTGAAACAATTTCGGGTTTGTTAAGCAGCCAAGCCAGAGCTATCTGGGCAGGTTTTTTTCCATACTTCGACGCCACCTCTATGACTCGCTCGGCAACCTGAAAAACGTGCTCGCCGTGGTAAAGACCTTCAGTACGAGCTCTGTCTTGTCCTTTTGAACGATTAGTGCTTCCGCCATCAAATCCGCCCTGATAGGCTCCCGCAAGAATTCCTCTAGCCAAGGGCGACCAAGGCATTAATGCAACTCCCGACTGCGCACAATAAGGATTCATTTCTCTTTCTTCTTCTCTATAAACCAGATTGTAATGATTTTGCATAGAAATAAACCGAGTCCAGTTATTCATCTGTGCAGTCATCTGCAGTTCCGCAAATTGCCACGCAAACATTGACGAACCACCCAGATAAAGTGCTTTGCCAGCCTTAACCACGTCATGGAGAGCTTCCATGGTTTCCTCAATAGGGACTCTGACCTGACCTGGAACTCCATGAGGATGACGATGGATAACTAAGTGATCGATATAGTCGTGACCCAACCTTTTAAGGCACGCATCCACCCCTTCCATCACGTGTTTTCGAGATAAGCCTGATTGGTTCGCCCCTGCCCCCATTGGCATCGATATCTTTGTTGCAAGCACGTATTCATCCCGAGGTAATAAGCTGTTTAATAGCGACCCCACCACCTCTTCTGACGCGCCCAGTCCATAAACATCCGCACAATCGAAATAATAGAGACCATGGTCAAGGGCGGACTTAAAAATAGGTTTCGCCTCTTCCTCAGTCAACGTCCAGTCTCCCTGATGACCTCTGCCTGGTATTCCAAAATTCATGGTGCCCAAACAAAGCTCCGAAACCCTAAGACCACTGGGTCCTAACTGAACACTATTAAGCATCTTTTATCCTCTTTTCCATATTTACCCCGTCCATATCTTAGAGACTGGACAAGCTTTATTGAACCTTAAAATTTAACGTAACCTAAAAACGTGGAAACACCTATTTATTAGAATAATCGAAAAGGAGATAATAGGAGCATGAATAATCAAGTAGTCTCTTCATTCGAAAATCCAAATCAATCAGAATCCATCGCAATAGTGGGTGCAGGCATCTGCGGTCTTTGCACGGCACTAGCTCTTAATCAAAAAGGGTTTCGAGTTTCTTTATTTGAGCGAGATGTTCCTCCACCATCTGGTGACCCAGACCAAGCGTTTTTCGAATGGACTCGCCGGGGTGCGGCACAGTTCAGGCACCCCCATGCCTTTTTAGGGCTTATGTGCAGCGTATTGGAAGAAAAATACCCTGACTTATTAGAGGATTTTTTCTCTGCCGGTGCTAGAAAGGTGGCTTTTAAAGACATGATCCCACCTCACTTGTCCTCTCAATATCGCCCGGAGCCAGGCGATGAAAAAATCTGGGTCTTGATGTGCCGGCGCGCAACGATGGAAACGGTGCTTAGACGATATGTGGAACGAATCCCTAGCATCGAAATCAACAACAAAAGCTACATCACAAATCTCGAAATTCAACAAAAGGAAGGTCACAACGTTGCCAAGGGTTTGCGAATAACCGACAGACAGCACAACAACCAAGAGAGCGTGAGGGAATTTGATTTGATTATTGATGCGACGGGTAGATCAAGCAAATTCCATCAGTGGCTCGCAGAAAAGGGTATTGAAATCAACGAGCAGCGCGATGATGCAGAAATTGTCTATTACACGCGACACTATAAATTAAAAAAAGGTATCGATGAGCCGTCCAGGCATCAGAAGGATCCTAGCATGGGCGACCTGGGATATATGAAATATGGTGTATTCCCAGGCGATGCAGGTCATTTCGCTCTAATCGTCTGTTTGCCATTAGCAGAGTCAGAGCTGCGAAAAACCATTAAAACAGGAGACGGATTTGATTCGGTTTGCAGAACCATACCTGGCTTGCTGCCTTGGATCGGATCTGACAAGTCAGATGCTACTACAGAGCCCTTTGGCATAGGACAAATTCACGCCGTTTGGCGAGATTATCTGAACGAAGGGCAGCCCCAAATCCTAAATTTCTTCGCTGTTGGAGACTCACACGCTAGGACGAATCCTCTATATGGTAGAGGTTGCAGCACGGCAACGTTACATGCACATATTCTTGCTGATGTGTTGAACGAAACTAAAAATCCTATTGATCGTGCTATTCGCTTTTCGGAGGAAACGGCAAACAGAATCAGACCAATCTTTGATGCAAGCTTGAGAGAAGACAAGAACGGCATCAGGAAATCAGCCGAGTTAATCCACGGGAAGGCACAAAAAGAAAACTGGTCTTTCAAACAATGGCTCGGAAAATCATTCGGAGACGCGTTGGGCGCTGCCGCCAAAGAAACAATAACGGTGCAGCGCGGTATCGCAAAAACCGTCAACCTCCTAGAAAATCCAGGTGACTTTCTCAAGGATCCAAAAATTCGACGAACTGTCTTTCTCTATATGCTGAGAGGAAGACGAAAAAATCAAGGAGTTCAGCGTCCCAGAGGTCTAGAACGAGACGAGATGCTTCAGCATATCTCCTCGCTTGGCTAACCGATCATAGGTTTAAACCCAAAGCCCGTGCGTCCTCTTCATACTTTTCGTAAGACTCTTTGAGTGTTGCAGAATTTAAAATCACCTCGGCAACTAGCTCATCAGATGCTTCATCGATAACTCGCGTTTTTATCCAATTTGATTCTGTTCGCTTACTCTCGCTCAGCGCAACGATCTCTCGTTCTAGCTTGTAGGGGTGATCCACAAAAATAGGCCCATTGATTAGTTTGATTTCCTGACCCGCGAAAAGACCTACCGCAGGCCCTCTCGAACGGTAACCAGATAGTCCACTGGTGTACTGAGTCAAAACACTGATCATTTCCAAGGGAACAACCGGTTTTTTCCAGGGCAAGGCGTACTGATTTGTATCATGGTAGAACTCGTGATCCTCAGTGATTGCTTGTAACTTTTCGGCTAGAGAAAAGGGATACATTGATCCCATATTCTGATCTAACTCCATTCTGACACTCTCGGGATTACCGGCACCCAACTGACCTACTTTCAAATCACTTAAAATAACTAACTGCTCTGAGGGCCTGAGTCTCGACATTCTTGCAGTGATTTCCGTTTCGCCATAATCGGGACCAACCGAAGCGGTACCTGTCAAAACTGGCGTTCCGTCTTCTTTCTCGGCTCCTATCCTGGTGATGCCTTTCTCCTCAGACGGTTTTTCTACAAAAGCTCGAACACTCTCCCCCTCAACAACCATATTCTGGTAATGAGCACTTATACAGCCCTTCACAAACCACTCATCTCCATAGATCTTATGAAGAAGCGGCACAAATTGACTAAAATGGGTTGGTCCTTCGATCGGAGCGCCGCTGAAACCTAGATCGCCGGCCATCTTGTCGTCATGTATCGAGAGGTGACCGTCATATTCCTGGGTACCTAACATTTGTCTAGGTTTTCTGAACTCGCTGTACATTAATTCGCCCATTATCGTTCCTCCTAAAATTTAATGTGCCTTAGTGAGTGCTATTCTTTTATCGAAGCAACACAGTCAGTTAATATCTATAAAATTACGAAATAATGCAGAGTTTAAGCGAGGAATCATGAAAAATCTTTTTTCTGTGGAAGGGAAAGTAGCAATAGTAACTGGAGGCTCTAGAGGGATAGGCGAGATGATCGCGGCGGGTTATCTTGCCAACGGCGCCAAAGTTTATATCAGCTCAAGAAAGGCGGACGCATGCGTGGCAACCGCAGAAAAATTGATCGATAAATTTGGCGGTGAATGCATCCCTATTCCTGCAGATCTATCCAATCTCGATGGCATCAATAATTTTGTACGTGAATTCTCTAGAAACGAGTCCAATCTGGATATTTTAGTTAATAACGCAGGAGTCGCATGGGGCGCCCCCCTCGAAGAATTTCCAGAATTAGGTTGGGACAAAGTCATGAATACTAATGTCAAAGGAGTCTTCTTTTTGACACAGCAGCTTCTTCAACATCTCCAACAAAACACGACATCCGAAAACCCAGCCCACGTCATCAACGTGGGTTCCGTGGACGGTATCAAAACACCCGTTTTTGACAATTTCTCATACGGCCCGTCTAAAGCCGCTGTCCATCATCTTACCCGTGTTTTGGCCGCTCATCTGATCAAGCGAAATATTATTGTTAATGGTATCGCGCCCGGACCTTTCCCAACCTTTATGCTAAGTGCGGGAGTCGGCGGTGGAGGCGATACTGAAAATACAGACTGGGACGCGGTCGGAAAAAGTAACCCCAGAGGCAGGGTGGGCATGGCTGAAGACATTGCTGGCTTGGCAATTTTTCTGAGCTCGCGGGCATGCGGATTCACGGTGGGCGATGTCATCACGTGCGATGGAGGAGCAGTGGTTTCTTAGCGCTTGAGAAGTGGGGAGGGTTATTCCTCTCCACCCATACGCTCATACATGCGACTCACGGCAAGCAAGTCATACCCAACACGCAAGACTCCAAGGCTCTCCCGAAAGTTAGTCATGTCAATGGCTTTAGAGGCTGCTTCAGCACTCACACCCTGCTCGTAAAGATGTTTTGTTTTTTGCCAAAGATCTAAATAAAACTCTTGTACCAAGCCAATCTTTGCTATGTCGGTAAAGGGCATACCATGACCTGGTACGATTTTCTTTATCGCTAGAGACTTCAACTTCTCGAGTGTGCCAGGAAACTCATCTACATAGCCATCCCCTAGCCAGGATGGCCCCGCTAGCATCATGTCACCGGTGAAAGCCAACTGCTCTTCAGGGAAATAAACTACCAAATCGCCCCCAGAATGCGCTCTCCCAAAAAAATAAACCCGAATTTCTCTCGATCCTCGAAAAAGGGTCAGCCTATCACTCAAGGTTAAAGTAGGAGCGACAGGCATTATTTCATCCCACTCTGCCAAGTGAGAAGCCATCAAGTCATGTTGCTCCTGTAACTTCTCTTTTTGCTCACTGTCCAGTG
>CAJWGQ010000017.1 GCA_913041025.1 uncultured Gammaproteobacteria bacterium
GTGAGTAACGCTCGATTCGATCTTCGACTGAATTTGACTGTTCTGCTTTGCTCATGACGTCTCCCTAATCTTTATGAGATAACCATATCCAGTAGTCTTGGATCTTGTCTACCGGTATCAGGAACTCTAATAAATGTATTAAATCTCTTGTTGGGTTTGTTAACCCAAACCTTCTGTTTTTTGCATCGCTGGAACACCATCCTCTAACTCAACCCAGTCTTGTTTGCTGCTAGACCACACGTGGAACTGAGGGGTGAAAGAAGAGGTGTCGTCCATTGTCCCTGTTTTGATGAATAACACGTCCGGTGAGTCGGGGACGGCTGAGTAGATTGGTGACCCGCACTCGCCACAAAAATGGCGCTCGACTGTGTTCCCCGTATCGGTCTCAGAGTCTCTATAAACCTTCATTTGCCCTGAGTTCAAAACGAAGTCTGTTTTCGCAACACCTGCGAGAGTCGAAAACGCTGAACCTGCCTGTCTCTGACAGTTCTTACAGTGACAGACTCCAGTCATCGCAGGTGGATTTTTTAGTTCGTACGTAATAACGCCGCAAAGGCACTGGCCAGTTAAGCTCATAGTTTCTCCCTTCAAAAAAAGCTCTCCGAACATGCTAGTATATTTTCTTGTTATGACAACTTTTTTCTTGTCGAAGAGAGAAAATTCTTTTCTTGAATATATGCGCCGATATGACAGATTAGGCGTTCAATATTTGAAGAAAAAGGGAAATCTGATGCTGAGGTTACTAATCTGTCTTACCGCACTATTTTTATCCTCTAACGGATTTTCTGTGGGTCCTCCGGTTCCGATGAGTCAGGCCGAATTTGATTCGCTGATGACGGAAGTATCGAATTGGGGCCGTTGGGGTGAAGAGGATCAATTAGGGACACTGAATACGATTACAGCGCAGAAGCGGATTGAGGCGGCTGGTCTTGTAACTGCAGGAGAATCTGTTTCTTTAGCTCTCCCGCTGAATACGGTATCTGACCAGGTGAATCAAAAACCCTTTGTCCATGAGAGTTTTATCTTCGGCGGCACGGAAATGGAAGAGCTAGGCATTAATTCCGAGGACGCAGCTCAGGCGGCAGGGGATGTTTATAAAATTGATTATCACGGTTTTGGGCATTCTCATTTAGACGGCATTAACCACTTCGCCTACAAAGGGAAGATGTATAACGGCTATCCATTTGATAATCAGGACGGCAAAGGCTTCATGAATCTTGGAATCGACAAGATAGGAAAGTCTGGAGTTTTTACCCGCGGCGTTTTAGTTGATATGCCGGTTTTCCTTGGTAAGAAGTATATGGAGCCTGGGAACGCGATCACCATTGAAGATCTAGAGGCATGGGAAAAAGCATCTGGAATCACCATATCGGCAGGGGATGTGCTGCTGGTACGAACGGGTCGCTGGCATCGAGTACGAGATAAGGGACAGTGGAATTTTGTTCAAAGGGCGGCGGGTATGCACGCGTCCGTTGCTAAATGGCTTAAAGAACGAGACGTTGCGGCGATTGGTTGTGATGGAGTGTCAGATGTGATGCCCTCTGGTGTAGGCGCTCGGTTGAATCCTTTGCACGAATTAGTCATCGTCGGTATGGGCATGCCCATTTTTGATAACCTCGATTTAGACAGGCTCTCTATGACCGCAAGAATTAAAGACCGATCAACATTTCTGTTTGTCGCTGCTCCTCTTAAAGTGGTTGGCGGTACTGGGTCTCCGCTGAATCCGATGGCTATTTTTTAAAGATTAGGTTGTTTTTTTATTGGGCGACCTTTTGCTGTATCAGTGCTCTAGCGCGCTCCTCGTCGATGCCAAACTCGGAAAGGATGTCGCGTGTGTGCTGCCCCAGTTCGGGAGAACAATGAAAGATCTCTGAGGGCGTCTCACTGAACCTAGCCGGTGGTCTTGCCTGTCGCATGGGTCCAGCAAAGGGGTGATCAAACTCCCAGATAGAATCCATGGCTTTAACTTGAGGATCATCAAGCACTTCTTCTCGAGAATTAATTTTTGAAAAGGGAACGTCTTCCCGCTCCAGAGCTATCAGCATTTCTTCCGTTGTGAAGGTCTCAAAGGCAGTGTTGATCGTATTTGTTAGTTTCTCTGCATCGACTGCTGCATCAATATAATAGCTTGGGTCCTCGAGTAGGTTTGGTAAATCTAATGCCCTGAAAAGGCCCAACCATTCGTCCGGTTGGACGGGCATTGTGCAGACGTAGCCATCTTTGGTCTTTCGAACCATGTTGGTATGTGTATGCGGTGATTCTGGGGGAACTTCGTCGCCGACAAAGGCATAATGCCGCATATTATCTGGCCACAGGAAAAACAGTGCGGCATCGAGCATTGCCACATCAATTCTCTGACCCAGCCCGGTTTGAGATCGATTATATAGGGCCGACGAGATCGCCTGTGCGCTCACTAGCGACGTGAGCTTGTCACAGATCAGGGTGTTAACCATGATCGGGCGCTCTTTTGAAGGGTCTGACTGTAGGGTGGCGACTCCTGAAATGGCTTGAATAATGGCATCGTAAACTCGTCGTTTTGCATAAGGACCCGACTGGCCGACTCCGTTTATTGAAGCGTAGATGATGCTAGGATTTATAGTTTTCATCGTTTCGTAGTCGAATCCCAATCGATCCATAACGCCTGGTCGAAAGTTTTCGACAACCACATCGGCGGATGTAAGCATGTCTTTAAATAAGGACTTGCCTTCGTCTGTACTAAGATCAATAACAATTGAACGCTTGTTACGGTTCAACATGGAGAACATCCCGCTAACGCCGTTGCGCTCGACGTCGAGCGCCTGACGCATGAAATCTCCCTCAGGCGATTCGATTTTAATTATATCTGCTCCCTGATCACCCAGGATTGTCGTACAGATTGGTCCGGAATAAATAGTGGTTAGGTCGAGTACCTTAACTCCATCAAGTGCACCAGCCATGTTTGAACTCCCTCCAAGAAGACTTTGATTGAACTATTGATTACAGGTTTTAGTCAACTCTATGTTGCCGAAAGAGGGCATAGTTATTGCGCCCATAAACAAGTGTTTGTATGGTTCTCGAAACCTTCTGGTTTATAGTTTGTAGAGCCTTTTTTAATTTTGTAGGGCTTTCAGTAAAGAGAAAGACCCAGTCAATCAACGAGGTGAATTTGTGTGAGTATTGGGCCACTCGAAGGATTTAAAATACTGGACCTATCGTCAGTCGTGTCTGGGCCTATGGCCAGTGTGATGCTGGCTGATCAGGGAGCCGATGTGATTAAAGTAGAGCCTCCGGGCTGGGGTGATGGAATCCGTCGTCTGGGTGCTTCACGCAACGGTCTGTCATCGATCTATGCCATGATCAATCGCAATAAACGTTCACTGGCTCTGAATTTTAAACATCCCAGAGGGAAAGAGCTTTTGATCAAGCTGGTCGCACAATCGGACGTGCTCTTGCAGAATTACAGGCCCGGCAAATTGGACCGTATCGGTTTAGGTTATAGCGATTTAGAACTCATAAACGAGGATCTCATTTATACATCCATTAGCGGTATGGGATCCGTTGGACCCTATGCCACCCAACGAGTTTACGATTATGTGATACAGGGTCTCAGTGGTGTGTTGGATGCTCAAGCAGAAGGGAACGATCTTAAAATGGTCCGGACCATTATCTACGACAAGGTCACCTCACTGTTAGCGTCGCAAGCGATTACGGCTGCTTTATTGGCTAGAGAAAGAGGGCAGGGAGGGCAGCATGTTGAGCTTTCTATGCTCGACGGGGCGGTCTACTTCAACTGGCCTGATCTGATGTGGAATTACAGTTTTAAAGGGCAGGGTGTCCAATTTGCGGGAGACCTGGCAGATATTTATGAAGTCAGTAAGACCAGTGACGGCGCGATTGTCTCTAATTATCTGGGTGCGGACACCTCAAATTATGAGACCGAGCAACTGGTGAATTTGTTGGTCGAAAATGAGATACCTGTTTCAAGAGCTAATCGTCGAGAGGATGTATTAACTGATCCCCAGATCGATGCGTCGGGTATTATTGAAGAGGTTGAACATCCCAGAGGAGGGCCGATGTTACTTCCAAGAAGCCCCGCGAAGTTTAGTGCGTCATCTGATATGCCGAAAAAGCCCTCTGCCGAACTTGGACAGCACACCTATGAGGTGCTGAAAACAGTTGGTCTGGAGCTGGCTGAAATGAAGGAACTGGCGCGTTTGGGAGTGATAGGGTAACGGCGATTGGATAGCCTTCCAACAAAAAAGCCCCTTAACGGGGCTTTTTTTAAGAGTCAAGAGTTCGGAGTTTATCCTCTGATAAATTCCCGAATAACGCTACCTGGTCGAGCGTCCGTGTATTCGCAATTCTCTATCACTACTTTGCCACCTACGATCGTGGCGTCATAGCCCTTACTTTTCACAATGTACCTGCCACCGTTGTGGGGAAGGTCATTCACGTACTCTGGTTGACATGATCTTAGATTTTCATAATCGATGACATTGATATCTGCGTGCCAACCTTGTTTAAGCATGCCTCTTTCCTTTAGGCCAAGGATTTCAGCTGATTTACCCGATATTCGGTGCACCGCTTCAGGTAACGTATAAACACCATGCTTGCGCGTTAATTCGCTGAGTAGAATTGTCGGTGAGTCCGTATCAGTGAAAATTCCGACATGTGCACCCGCATCGCCTAGCATTGGGACGACTTGAGGTAATTTCATGTAGTTCCATTGATTTTCGAGGTTCCCGCCAAAGGCCCAGAAGTTGAAAAATTCCTTTCCCTCTGAGGCAAGTAGGCGTTCAACATAAACTTCAACCACGTCCTTGCCGGCCTCTTCAGCTAACTGACCGAGGTTGGCTTTCTTATGGAGGTCCAGATTAGGCCGATCTTCTAGCCCAAATGGGTGAAGCATATGTGCAATGTCTTTCAGACTCCCCTCTGCGATGCCATCACTGATCAATTTTTTACGTGTGTTTTCATTTCGTAGCGCATCGACCCGATCAGCGATCGTTGGTAGAGCCATGAGCTCCTTCCAGGAATCACAAGTCCGAGTGAAAGGCGAAAGCTGAGCCAACCCGAAAAACGCTCCGCTGGGTCTGGTGTGACATATTGACGCGAGTCTCTTTCCACCTTGATTCTGTTCTTCAAAGAAATTGCGCCAGTGCGATACACCGCCGTCTCCATTGGGTCCTGTGCCTCCCGAGAACAAGACCTGACAACCCAGCTCTGCTCCTTGTCGGAACATTTCTTTCTCTGTTTCAAAGCGCGTCGCCATGTCGTTTGCCGATTGGAATAGGGCGCCGGTACCGCCTCCTTCAATGACGGCTTGTTGTATGGCCTGAGTTTCCCTTAGGTCAGCCCAGGTTCCTGGAGTACAGCGTCCATCGGGTACGGTATGCTGAAGAAACCGAGAGGTTGAAAACCCTACCGCCCCTTCTTCTAACGACTGCTTGACCATTTGAGTAATATGCTCGAGCTCTTTGTCGTCGGGCTGGACGCCCTCATCCATACTCTTGTCGCCCATTGCTTCGAGTCTGACCGCTGAGTGGCCCACTAGCCCTACAACATTCAGCGCAGGGTTCAATGATTCGATACAGTCGAGATATTCGCCATACGACTCCCAGTTCCAGGGGAGGCCATCCATGATCGCGTCGGCAGCAATGTCTTCGACTGCCTCCATAAGCTCAGCGAGGTATCTGTGATTCTTTTTGGTGACAGGCGCGAAAGTTACTCCGCAGTTGCCAATAAGCGCAGTAGTTACGCCGTGATAAGAGCTGGAACTCATCTGAGGGTCCCAACCTACTTGAGCATCGAGGTGAGTGTGTAAATCCACAAAGCCAGGTGTCACGATTCTGTCGGTTGCATCAATCGTTTTTGCAGCTTGTTCGCCCGTCAGATCTCCGATTCTGCTTATTTTTCCGTTATCAATCGCGACGTCTGCTTTGAACCCATCGGCACCGCTTCCATCGACAACGGTACCCCCGCTTATAATCATTTCATGGGACATTTTGACTCTCCTCCTCAATTGTGTGGTGAAGCGTTGGGTCCGCTACTAGGCCCAACAATCTACTACTATGGTTAGATTCTAATCGTTTGAGCAGTTTTTTCAAATTAGGCAATCTTTGGGTGACATGCATTTTTTCTTATAGTTCTCGAAAAATATGCTTCTCGCAAGATAAGCTATATTCTCTCAATTATCGGCAGAGTAGCGCGTTGTTGCATTGGTCGAATCGCAATCTCAGTAGCTGAATATTTCAGGAATATAAAGGAGACGCAATGGAAGTTGTCAATAAAGTAGTACCTAATGCTGAACAGATGGAGGGCTTCACGAAATCCGGTCCAGAAGGGCCGATCTATATGGTCAATCTTCTAAAGTTTAAGGAAAAGGCGATTTACGAGGATGGCAGGCAGACGGAACTGAGTGGCAGAGAGGCTTACGGTCTATATGCCCAGGGGGTTAGCAAACTACTTGAAGATGTTGGAGGTAAGATTGAGTTCAATGGGCAGGTCGAGAGACTTATGCTTGGAGAGGTCGAAGAACTCTGGGATTCGGTGGCTATCGCGATGTATCCGTCCCGAGCAGCTATGCTAGAAATGATGATGACTGATGGGATGCAGGAGATCTCTGCACACAGAGCCGCGGGTTTGAAGGGGCAATTAAATATTGAAACAACGTTGAATCAGTTAAATCCGAATTAGCACAGCTAAGAGTCAGCGTATTGTGTGATGATCAACCTAGCTCTTTCCAGATCACGCCGGTTTTTATGAATTCTTCGATCTGAGCGCGTTCGTAGCCCAATTCGGAAAGAATCTCCTCTGAATGTTGGCCTCCCGTTGGGGCAGCTTTTAGGTGATCGACACCGCAGCTAAATAATGCGGTGGGGCCGTGCCGTTTATAGTCGCCCCATTCGGGATAGCTTGAGCTCTTGGTCAGATTCATCGAGCGGGCTTGTTCATCCTCTAACCAAAAGAGTGAAGGGGCGAGCCCGTCAGCTCTAACGCAACCGATTCCTTTGTGAGCCAACAACCCCTCCCAATCAGAAGCTGAACGAGTTTCGAATAAAGCTTCTAATTTGATAGTGATCGCGTCCTTTTCCATTTCATTTAAAGAAATCTGACCGCAATCAACGCCAGCGTCGCTTAAGATCTCCAAGAACCGAGCTTTCTCTCGATCAGTCACCAAAGCTAGAAAAATCCACTCATCATTATCACACTGGTAGAGTCGATAGGTTGGGTTGAGTCCGTGCATCAGATCATCGGCGATTGCTCTGGGTTTTTTTCCTGGATAGGTCAAAAAGTCATCGTGATTGGCATAGGCGTTAGCTCCAAACATATCCATGAATATTTGTTGTCCCTCGCCTGTTGTTTTTCTGGCCATCAGTCCGAGCATCACCGAGGTACAGACCACCATGGCCGTGTTTGGATCAGGGTTGACCTCATTGGCTCGCATCAGACGTTTGGTCCACAGCCTGAGGTTCTCCATATCCTGAACCTCCGAAGGGAGTTTTTCTCCCATCTGATAGACCACTCCCCCCATCGCGGCTCCAGGAATCGGGTGAGTGCTCGGTCTCAGCGCGCCTGGACCGTCAGGACCGTAACCGTTGCTTTGCAGATAGACAATTGAAGGATTTAACTCGCTGACGGCCTCGTATCCTATTCCCAGTCGCTCGGGGACACCCGGGCGAAAATTATGTATCAAGACGTCGGCAGATTTGATGAGATCGAGGACGATCTGTTTCCCCTCGTCAGATTTTAAATTTAACCCGATACTTTTCTTGCCGCCGTTGACCCGTGCTGATCCCAGTCCCATTAACAGGCCTCGGAAAGGATCACCTCCTACAGGTTCTATTTTAATGACTTCGGCTCCCATGTCTGCGAGGAAGGAAGACCCGAGAGGTGCTGCGATAATGGTCGCTATTTCTACGACCTTGATGCCGTCCAGTGGTGGCTTGTTGGAACTTGATTTCTTGGGTTTTTGCCGGGGGTCAGACAACCATTGAGTGACTAGTTCATTATTCTTTGTGGTCTCAGGGCCGGGAGTCCCAGGGGTTTTTGTGAACCTGGCCAGAGGCCCCAGCTGAAGCCCGCCATCACTGCGCTCGACAATGTGTCCATTAGCTTTGATATCTGGATCGTGGATCGCTTGTTGAGTTGTTTGGTATGTGGTGGCGACCACCCCTCCATTCTCGATGCACAGATCTATCCATTCAGAGGCAGGTTTTTCCTGGATACGTTTGAGCATTCGCTCACGAAATGCTTCGTGTTTTTCGGGATCCAAAAATAAGAGCTGCTTAGGCTCAAAGTCCGGATCAACGAGGATATCCGTCAGATCTGAAACCAATAGGAAATTATCAAAAAGATGGGGCAGTAAATTGCCAAATTGCACCCATTGACCATCGCCAGCTTGAGTAGGGTGGTAGTAGAGAGATGGCATCGGTACTTCGTTACTGTCGGCCATGGCAAACATGTCGGCAAATTTCTCGGGGAATTGTGTTCCAATCATGATTCCCATCTCGTAGGGAAGCATGCCCTGCAAAAGGCTGGTCTCTACCAGTCTGCCTTCACTTTGGTCTTCTCGTTCAAGGAGTGCTGCTAAGATTCCAGAAGCGGTTGATTGAGCGCACGCGTGAATCCCAACCTGTAGAGCGGAGAACACAGGGCCCGGACGATCGACGATTCCTGAAAATACCTGCATTCGACCTGCTGCAGCCGCTATTACGTGTTCATAGCCAGGGTAGTTTGCTTTGGGTCCTTTCGATCCGAATCCTGTTATGTGTGAAAAAATCAGATGTGGGTGTTTTTGTTTTAATAGGTCGTAGGTCAACTGCTTTTTCTCTAGAGCAGCAGTCCGCCAGTTGCAGACCAGGACATCACTGGCAGCGCACAGTTCATGGAACTGATTGAGATCGTTTTCCTTATCGAGATCGAGATCGATGCAGGCTTTTCCTCTTCGCCACATAGGAGAGGACGGTAAATCTAAAAGAGGATCTTCATTTGGCCCTTCGATTACGATGACCTCAGCGCCAAAATCAGCCAGAATCATCGTGGCAAGGCCTCCCGCTGGCCCGCGTGTAAGGTCCAGTATTCGTATTCCCTCTAGTGCCTTTGTCAAATGACTCCCCTACAAAATGACAACTGTTTCATATGAAAAGATAGCAACAATTAGTTGGAACACCAAAAGTCTTTTTAGGATCGGGATGTGCTGGGTGATATCTGATATGCTTCAGCCGATATGTAAAGGAGGAAATATGTACGAGGACATTCAATATGATGTTTCTGATCCTGTAGCAACCATTACGTTGAACAGGCCAGATGCACTTAATGCGATTACTGGAAGAATGCAGGCTGAGCTTAAACATGCTTTGGCTGCGGCAGAACAAGACGAATCCGTTGTAGGCATCGTTCTTACTGGGGCTGGTAAGGGTTTTTGCGCTGGAGCAGATATCGGAGGTTTGCAGGCTACGGCTTCAGGTGAGCGGGGCGCTGCAGAAGATTTAAGCCAGTTTGAGGCTAACCCTGGTAACCCGATCATGGGTGAAGATTTTGCGGTAACCTTTTCTTATATCCCGACTATTCGCAAGCCGTTGATTGCTGCGATCAACGGGGCCTGCGCAGGTCTAGGATTTGTATTTGCATTGCTGTGTGACATGCGATTCGTAGAACGCCAGGCAAAGTTTACCAGCGCCTTTGTTAATAGAGGATTAATTGCAGAGCATGGCTCAAGTTGGGTATTGCCACGCCTCCTAGGCACTTCAAGGGCCTTGGACTTGTTGTGGAGTGGCCGAAAGTTTACCGGCGAAGAAGCTGAGCGCTTAGGTCTTGCAGATCGTTTGTGTGATGAAGGGTCTTCAAAGCAACAGGCTAGCGACTATATTAAGATGCTTGCGGAAACGGCGTCACCACAATCGATCAAAGTTATAAAGGCACAGGTTTATCGTCACCTGAACATGAACCTAGGGCCAGCCATGACAGAGAGTAATGAGTGGATGGCCACTTCCCTGAAAGGCGAGGACTTCAAGGAAGGGGTGAGCTCTTTTGTAGAGAGACGTCCGCCTAACTTCAAGCGGGTAACCGACTAACGCGTTTTCGAAAGTTGACCCCTAACGAATTTTTTTGTCTGGGGGTCAACGCTCCTATCAATTTCATGACTACCAGCTTTGGGGGTCTGTAATCTCAGATAAAAACCCGTTTAAGGAAATGAATTTTCTTTTGTTTGGGGCCCTGTCCTTCGTTTTTTTCGCTACTTTCCCTCTCTCTTTGGTCCTCAGCTTGTTGGTATTGGGGGTGGAGCAAACGAAACAGCTGCTCTTTGCCCTTCTAGAAGAGTTCTTACAGACGCTGTTGATCATGCTGTGTGCTTTGGCGACCCTTTTCTGGGCTATTTACTCTTATGTCTGGCCCTGGTTTATTGGATTATTTAGCTAGCCGGCGCGTCAGAATATAGATCAGTTTAGTCCGGGTCTTTGTTCTGATTAAACACGGGCTCGCGTTTCTCCAAGAACGCACGCATACCTTCTTGAGAGTCGGGTGTGCCTCGATTTTCTATAACGGCTTTTTTTTCTGCTTCGATTAATTCAGTCAAAGGTTTTTCTCTTCCGTCGACGATGACGTTCAGCATGCTCTTGACCGCCTGTGCAGGCATGTCGGATAGCGTTTGAGCAAGCTCAAGTGCTTTTTCTTTAAGCTGCTCGATTGGCCAGACTTCATGCACTAATCCGATTCTGAAGGCTTCTGGGCCACTGATCTTTTTTGCACGAAGAATCATATCTAGTGCGTGGTGTTCTCCTACGCACTTCGTTAGCCTGGCGCTACCACCCCAAGCGGGTACGGCGCCAAGATCGAGCTCTGGTAGACCGATTTGCGCGTTCTCTTGCGCGGCAAGTCGAAAGTGACAGCCCAACGGGATTTCAAGACCGCCTCCTAGACAATAACCAAACAGTGTGGACACCCAAGGCTTCCCCATGGTCTCTATCGAGCGAATAACTCGGAGTCGCTGTTCAAAGACAGCTTGCGCACTTCCCATCCTCTCAATACCTTCCGGCAGTTGCTTTAGGTTCATTCCAACCGAAAAATTTTCTTCGCCAGCTGAGGTGAGTAATACGGAACGAATTTCGCTGTTGTTGGCAATATCGGCCACTTGTTGTTCCAGCTCATCCATAAAGTTTAATGACATTCGGTTAAAGGGTGGATCATTGAGCGTTAACCTCGCGACAGCGCCCAAATGTTCAACTAATAACGATTCGCCCATGAGTCTTGCCTATTTAATTCAAAAGAAAAGAATCTAGCCTTTGTAAGCTATTCGTCAACTTTTATTATGATAGTGGAACAAATATATAATCTGAGAAAGAGCTTGGGTTTATCCGGATAAAGGAAGAAGGAAATCAGTTAGCGATGAAACGCTTTGTGAAAGACGTTGATTAATGAAGACAAGTGACTATTTACTTTGGTTGAGTATAGGGCTCTTGGCTTCTTACGTTCTGTATATGGTATTTAAGTTTTCTCTGTTCTCAGGATTCTTTTTTCTTCCTTTGCTATTCGTTGGCAGATCCATCTACAAGCAAAAAGATCAAGACGATTCTAACTAAAGGTTTCCGTGAGCCGAGGTCTAGGCCCCAACTCACGGTCTATTGCCGAATTGCTAGGAAGCGGGAATGTTGGCGATGTCAAATTTCCAAAGATTCTCTCCAGAACAGTCTGCGTAAGAACTGAAGTAGTCTCTTCTTTCTTTCCAGCCACCTTTTGTTGCAATGTCGCTCTGATCGGCTAGGGCCGCTTTCATATCTGGGTATCCGACAAAGTGAGCAAAGTCACCCTGGATATCGCCAGTCCGCACTCCCCACGCTGGCGCAGCAATCCCCCAGTGTAAAATGTGCTTGTTTGGAGGCTCTGCGAATGAACGATGCTTGGCCATCAGATTCTCCATGCTGACCTCGTCTTTTTTAGTACACCAGTTGATGCTCAACACTCTCCGATCATCATCAGAGTATTTTGTGTACTGATTATAATATCGGTGTAACGATCGGTTGCAGGTCGCGACTTTGTCGAGTGTAGCCTGGACTTTGGCTCCCGAGGGACTGACCATGAACTCATCCCAGGCGTTACCTAGCTGGTCAAAGGCGACGAAGTCGGCAAGGATAAAGTCGATTGTGCTTTGTCGACTGACAAACAGTGGAGTCATTAGTCCAAAGAAAGAATTTAGCTTGATTTCCTTATGTAGATTCAGAATAGAAGGAATGATTTTTTCAACATCCTTCATAGTTTTACCCGAGTTCAGTGTGCAGAGTGTCAACTGTCCGGCGTCAATGGTTCCATTACTCATATCGTTGATTTCTGAATTTTGATGGTCATCTGATTGAGCAGGCGATCCTGCTAGTAGAAAGCCAGCAAAAATCGCGACCGAGGCTATCTTTGTTCCTAGGTATCTGATCATTTGTTTCTCTTCTATTTTGGTTAATTAGGGCTTGAGGTTATTTTATTTTTCAGTTTACTACCAGTTGTGTGGTCTGAGAGGATCTCTTACCCACCCCTCCGTTGAGTGTCTATGAGATTAAGGATTTGATTGATAATCATTCTCATTATAGCCTAAGCGTTTTTTCCGTTTCGGTATCACTACAGGTTGAGGTCCGGGGCAACCTAGTTTGTTTTATGGAGTTACTTATGAGGTTTATTGCGATATTGGTTGGGGTGTTAGTGGGTTGCTTCCCCGTTATTGGTGCATCAAAAGGCTATCAGGAATATGGCGATGGATTAACCGAAATTGCGGAGATAAGAATAGGCCACCTACTGAGTAACCCAGACGATTATGTCGACAAACCTGTGAAGGTCGTAGGTCTCGTCAACGACGTATGTCCGATGAGAGGTTGCTGGGTCGAAATTATAGAAGAACAAACTTCGGAAAAAATTCGTGTCAAGGTGCAGGATAATATCGTAATTTTTCCGGTCGAGGCGGTCGGCCAGGAAATCATAGCCGAAGGGACTTTACGGCGTTACGAAATGTCGAAGGACCAGGCGACCCGTTGGCTTGCACATCTGGCGGAAGAGAAAAATGAGGTCTTCGACCCTTCGACTGTTTCTGGTCCAATGAGTTTTTATCAGATCGAGGGGCTTGGAGCGAGAATTCAGCTTTGATTCAGTTACTATTAATGTTCTTCACAAGCCGGGAGGTCGATGATGAGTAGAATTGCCAATATGCGAGATGAACGGGGAGTGCACCCTCTCGCGGAAAACAAGGTGAAAGATTTTCTTGAGCCTTATGTACAAGCCTTCATTGAACATTCTCCTTTTGTGGTGGTTGCGAGCAGTAACTCGGAGGGGGATTGCGATGCCTCTCCCAAGGGCGGCAAGCCAGGGTTTATAAAGATTATCGACGAAAGAACTTTGATGATGCCTGATATTGGCGGGAACAATCTCTTCCAGAGCTTTGAGAATTATGAATCTAACGCCAAAATAGGCCTCGTATTTATGATTCCTGGTATGGATACCACTGTCCGAGTTAATGGGCGCGTTACGGTCGTGGAAAGAGATGAGTTTGTTGGGAAGCTTGAAGAGCCAGAGCTTTATTGGTCAGATGAAAATGCCAATTTTGTGCAGGCGACAGTTATTAATGTTGACGAGGCTTATTTCCATTGTCCTAGGTCTTTTAAGTTCGCCAATCTGTGGGATGCAAAAACTATCAAATCAAATGCGAGTCGTTCCATAGCCTCTCTTAAAGCAACGTAGATTTTCTATCCGGATCATAAAAGAAGCAGAAAACGTTATGGTTGAAATGGTGTTTTCTGCTCGAGCTCAAATGGCGAAAGACAATTAAGTCTGTTTTATTGAATTATCGCTAGTTAGTTGGGGGTTGCTTCCACCGATTCAAATAGGTGATCTCTTCCGCGGGCCTACGCTTGGCCGGATGGAACTTTTCGCCGGTGTAATAGGCCGTGGGCAATAAAGCAATTTGCGTAACACTTTCGGGTATCCCAAGTAAATTTGAGGCCTCGTTTTCATGGTAAAGGTGTAAAGTTGTCCAGGCGCTGCCGATGCCTCGCGCCCTTAGTGCAAGTTGAAGGCTCCAAACGCCTGGTGTGACCGAGCCCCAAAACGTGGCCTGATCAAACACGCTGGTTCCTGGTCGATCGTTGCGAATGGGTATAATCATCATAGGAACTTCATGCAGATGATCTAGTAGGTACAGAGAGGAATCGACAACAGCACGCTGGGTTGCGTCGCCCCCTAGTTCTTCGACTTGTTTTTTTCCGCTTTCCAGATACGCGGTACCCTCTCTACGATATAAATCTGCAAGGGCCTCCTTGGTCTTCGGATCGTTTACCAACATCCATCGATTGACCTGCGCGTTACCGCCTATAGGAGCTCTTGATGCGACTTCGATGCATTCGAGAACTGTTTTTATGGGTACTTCCTTGGTTAGATCGAGTCGTTTTCTAACCTGCTTCGTGGTCATCAAAAGTCGGTCGGTTTCTGTTAGTTCGAAGTCGGTCATGATTTTTTCTCCCTTGTCTTGTGATATGCCGAGGCTTGTTAAGAAGATAGCAAATAATGAAGCCATCAGGCAGGATAGAAAACTTCAGTTCGTGGAGGAAAGTGATGCCTATTAGTCAAGACGTCGTCTATTGGTCGGTGGTTGAGCAAGCCAAGGCGATCAAAGAAGGGGAATTCACCAGTAGAGAATTACTTGAACTGACTATCCAACAGATTGAATCAGTTAACCCAAAATTGAACGCTGTTGTGACTATGGATCTGGATCTCGCTAGAAAATTAGCCGACGAGGCTGACGCAAAGCTAAAGACAGGCGAAGTGGTTGGACCTCTCCATGGGATACCGATTACAGTCAAAGATGCACTAGAGACAGTCGGAATACGCTCTACTGGGGGCGCGACCGAGCTTCATAATTATGTGCCGGACCGAGATGCTCCGGTTGTGAAGGCGGTCAAGGATGCTGGCGCGATCGTTTTGGGTAAAACCAACCTGCCCAGGTGGTCAGGCGATATTCAGGCGTATAACGACATGTTTGGGACAACGGTTAATCCATGGAATTCAGATCGCGTTCCTGGTGGGAGTTCTGGAGGTGCTGCTGCGGCGGTTTCTGCCGGCCTGAGCTCCTTTGAAATCGGAACCGACATTGGAGGTTCTATTCGGTTTCCAGCCTCTTTTTGTGGGATATATGGTCACAAACCAAGTTTTGGTATTGTGCCTTCCACAGGGTATATAGACCATGAGGCTGGAGGGACGACCGAGGCCGACGTCAATGTTATAGGACCTATGGCAAGAAGTGCCGAGGATTTAGAGCTTCTGTTAGAACTCATGTTAAGAAAAGACGGTCCGCTTGTGGCGTCTCTCGCTGAGCCTCCTGAAGATGTGACTTCCTTGAAAGTGGCGGCTTGGCTGGATGACCCGTTTTGCCCAATTGATGCTCAGGTAGCTTCGGTATTAGAGGCTGCAGTAACAAACCTAGAAAACACCGGACTATCAGTTGACCGAGAGGCGAGACCGGATATCGATCCCAATGAAGCTTTTTCGTTGGGTAGCTGGCTAGTAACGTCGGCGATGCTTCAATCGATGCCGGCAGAGACGCTGAAAGCACTGAATGAGGAAGGCGCAGCGCCGCCTCAAACCACTCATCGCGAGTGGCTGGATAATCACATGCGTCGAGAGGCTATAAGGCTAAAGTGGGCTGAATTCTTTGAGAACTATGACGCTATTATCATGCCGATTAGTCCTGTACCTCCTTTTCCACACAATCAGGAGGGTAACTTTGGTACTAGAACGCTCAAGGGATCAGACGGACAAACAAGACCTTATTCCGATTTGATTCGCTGGACGATCTTGACTGGTATGGCTTATCTGCCGGCGACAACGCCTCCGATTGGCCGTGACTCTGATGGGTTGCCCGTGAGTTTTCAAGTTGTGGGGCCTTATGGAGGGGACTACACAACCATACGACTTGCTAAATTTATTGCAGAGCATAATGGCGGCTATAGCAAACCGCCGATGAGTTAGCCGTCAACGTCAAAGGATTCATAATTCATTGATTCGGGAGAGTCTCGCCGCGTCGTGGTGGATTAGCTTTTGGAGATAATCTGGTTTTATCCCATCAAGAACTCGCTGCGCGTCATCCTAAATGATCGATGGTTATCCTTTTGAATAATCTACTGCCAACCAGCGCTCTGGTGTTACCGATACTAAAATAGAGTGTCCCTCTGACACCGAGGCGTTAGCTTTTGCGTAAGCCTGTCCCTGCTCCTTTCCGAGATACCGGATCGCCATCGATAGAAGCTCCTCTTGAGATGAGTTTTTTATATCGGTAATGGGTCCCTCGACGCTCACGTATTTATAGGGTGGATTCTCACTTTGTACAGCCAAGCTAACTCTATCCCCGGCTTTAAGTAGTTTGCCCTTTCTAGACTCGGTGCCCGTGATCATCCAAAGTCTTCCGCCTGGCAAATAGTCATACCAGATCGGGACTGTCAGCGGGCCAAGGCCCGGCTCGTTGATGGCGAGTACGCCAACATGGAGATCTGCAAGATAAGTCTCTTTTTCTTCCTGGGTCATCGCCGTCATTTTTTTTCCTTTTTCTCTTCACTGGTTACTGATTGTGCTTGATAGAATTAGTTGTGAGCTGACGACAGATTTGACTGAGAAGGTACAAAGGCTTCCGCTCGTTGGTCTTCGAAGGTTTCGGCTAGCTCTGTCTCAGGGTCGCCTGATATTCTCGCCCCACGCAGAATTCGGGGCAAAGACTCATCGTAGGGTCTTGCACGATGCATAACGCAGCGGTTATCCCAGACTACGATATCTCCAGGGGTCCATTTATGTCGATAGGTCCTCGGCGATTGGCAGGCATTTTCCATAAGTTTGTCGAGAAGCGCTCTGGATTCCTCATAGGTCATTCCCGGGATTCCATAGGCATGCCTGCCAGTGTATATCGACTTCCGCCCGGTCTCGGGGTGCGTTTTGATGACAGGACGCAGAGGAGCACCTTTATCATGTAGTCCGTATAAATTATCGGTGGTGTGTTTGAATCCAGCACGCTCCTGAGAATAATAGAGAGAGTGAAAAGCCGATAATTTTTCGAGTTCCTCTTGAGTCGTGGGTTCTAGTGCATCCCAAGCCGCGCGCATATCGGCAAACTCGGTTTCTCCTCCCTGGTCCGGGACTTCGATCGCCGATAACATGGCTGCCTTTGATGCCAGGGGCATATAGGTACTGTCGGTGTGCCAGCCTTCATTTCCTCGAAGTAGCTTGTAGCCCTGGTCGTTTGGTGTTGCCAATGTTCCGTCGGGCTTTTTATTGGAAATCGGTACCGAGGGGCCTTTCTGTAGCGGTGACAGCTGTTCAGTTTCACCGAACCTTTTTGCGAAGTTGTTTTGCTCTTCTTCCGTGAGATGTTGTTCTGGAAAAATAAGCACACCGAAATTAAGAAAAGCGTCGTAAATCTTGTCCCAGCTTGCGGCTTCAAGGTCCGCCAACCGTACGCCGGTTACTACCGCTCCCAGTGTTGTATCTTCTATGGGCTTAACAATAATAGTCACGACTTCTCCCTCTCGAATCGATTCAGATCTTGAGTGTACGTCGTGTGTTTATCTCAAACAATTGAGATTTTTAGTTAGCTATAGTTAAGTTGTATTAATGACAGATCAAAAGGTGCTCTTTGCGAATCCTTTATGTAGACATTGATACTCTTCGGGCAGACCATCTGGGTTGCTATGGGTATCACCGGAATACCTCTCCTAACATCGATGAGTTCGCAAAGTCTGCGATGATGTTCAACAACGTTCATGCTTCTGATACGCCCTGTTTGCCTAGCCGCTCGGCTTTGTTGACGGGAAGATTTGGCATTCACAATGGCGTGGTCAATCACGGAGGAACCGATGCCGATCCCGTGATTGGCGGTCCTCAGCGGGAGTTTTGGTCGGAAATGCAGTTGAACAGCTTTCCTTCACGTCTAAAAAGGGCAGGGCTTCGGACATGCAGTATTTCTAGTTTTGCTCAGCGTCACTCGGCATTTCACTGGTATGCGGGCTTTGATGAAGCACAGAGAGTGCCGGGGGCTTTCGGGCTCGAAACAGCCGACCAGGTTTATGAGCTCGCGCAGTCATGGCTGACGAGAAATGGCTCAGAAGATAATTGGTTTCTACATGTTCATTTATGGGATCCTCATACTCCTTACAGGGCAGCCGCGAGTTATGGAGAACCTTTCGCTGATGCTCCACTGCCCGAGTGGCTCACTGAAGAAGTGCGTGCAAAACACTGGGAAGAAGCAGGACCGCATTCTGCTCAAGAATGTAATGGTTTCGCGCCGAAACCGATGATGCTGGACGCGTTTCCTAGACAACCGCAGCAAATTTCTGATATGTCGCAAGTCAGAAAAATGTTTGACGGTTATGATGCTGGCGTGTTCGTTGCTGATGAGTACTTCGGCAAGTTGATAAGGGACCTGGATGCCTTGGGAGTTCTCGACGATACGGCGATTATGCTTTCGTCCGACCACGGAGAGACTCTAGGAGAGCTCAACGTTTATGGTGATCACCAGACCGCCGATCAGCTGACCACTCGAGTCCCGATGATATTGAAATGGCCTGGCGCAGAACATCTGAATGGTAAAATATTTGATGCTTTTCATTACCAGATTGACGTGAGCGCAACCTTGGTAGAGCTTTTGGGGGGTAAGGTCCCGGACTCCTGGGATGGGCGCAGTTTTGCAGAGTCTCTCAATCAAGGAACAGACCAGGGTAGGGACCATCTCATTTTGTCTCAGGGAGCCTGGACCTGTCAGAGAGCAGTCCGTTGGGACGATTACATTCTGATTCAGACATTGCACGATGGATATCATTTGTATGACGACTTGATGTTATTTGACTTGTCGAATGATCCCCACGAGCTTAAAAATTTGGCGAGTGATTGTGCATCCTTAGTCGCAATTGGTGAATCGAAGTTGAATCGATGGCATGAGGAAATGATGGTGGATGCCGCGCGAGGTAGAGACCCGCTGCATAATGTGATCGAAGAGGGCGGTCCTTATCATGTTCGCGGTCAGCTCGAAAACTATCTTACTAGGTTACGCGATACCGGAAGATCGGAGTTGGCTGACCGGCTCAAGGCTAAGCACATCGAGTAAAAATAGAACCAATATGGAATCGCGCTGTTTGATGAGCAGTATCAAGAAAACGATGATGAAGTTTAGGGGCCGAGATTATCTCTGAGTTGGTAAACGTAAGTAGGTTGGTTGAGTAACCAACGCATTCTAAAGAGCAACAGCAAAGTAGCTACCAGTTGACCTATTGCAATCGCTGTCCAGAATCCATACAAACCTTGTGAAGAGAGCAACACATTTGCGAGGGGGAAGGCGATGCCCCAGACACCGATTAGACGACAGTAGAATATCATCTTAGTGTCTTTGCATCCCTGAACGACCGCGGCAATGGCCGTGCCCGGGTCCTCTGCAAGTTTCATAAGCAGTGCGATAAGTAATAGATTTTGCACGATCAGTAAGACCGCTGGATCATCTGAGTAGAGTCTCGCGATTTCTTCCCGAGCGAAAATTAAAAACATCGCCGCTATGAACAGAGCGATTAGCGAACCTAGGATCGCTGCAATCGCGACTTTAGATATCTGCTGGTGTTGGCTCTCGCCGACTAGATTCCCTGTTCGAATAACGGTTCCAATCGTGAGGCCATGAACAAAAAGGAAGCTAAACATGACGATGTTGGCTCCAACGTGGTGTGCAGCAAGAGAAACGACCCCCTCGTACGCTATGAGAATCGACGCCATGCTCAGAAAACCGAACATTACAATCCCTTGGGCGCCTATCGGCAGTCCGACCTTTATTAAGTCCTTTAAATATTGGGAGTCTATCCAATGCTGGAATTCGATAAGCTTTATTTGCTTGAAATATTCTTGGGTCAGTAGGAAAAGATTACAGATGAAGCGAAATCCGATACTGACAATAACCGCAACGGCGCAGCCGGGAGCCCCCATTTCTGGCATACCAAATTTCCCAAAAACAAAAATCCAAGTAAACAGCGCGTTAATGGGGAGGCTCGAAAAGGCGATGATGCTTGGCCAAAAAGTTCTGCCTAGCCCTGTCGACAAAAAGACGATTAGGGCGGCCAGCAGGTCAAGCGGTACAACCCAAACAATAATCAACAGGTAATCTCGAGAAATAGTCGCTATCTCTGGATCATAGTCGAGGTAACCGACCATCGATCGAATTCCAAATACCAATGCCATAACGATCAAGGAGAAAATGATCGCAATTACTAGGCCCTGTCGAGCTAATATTCCAATCTGGGTGCGCTTGTTGGCGCCATCTAATTGTGAAGTAATAGGAATTATCCCGCTCAAAGCCATTATGAAAAAGGTTAACGCGGTTAGATAAAGAATATTGCTTAGACCGACCGCGGCGAGTGCTGCAGAGGAGTACTGACCGCTAGCGATAGTCGCGATCGTAGCCATCCCAACGTCGGTCAGATAAATTAGTGTCACTGGAAGTCCTAACTTAGAAACAATTAATAGTTCTCGGAATATCTCTTTCATTTTGAGTGTCGTTTAATCTTCCAGAGTTATTTTTTTGTTGGGATTATACCCTCAAAGGTTCTATTTCAGACTATCATTACCTACAATTCAGGCGAGATATTCAATCCAACAAGTTCCGTTTCTTAGCCTAAAAATAGTGGGCGTCGTAAATTAAAAAGTCTGGAAACAAAAGTGAACGAAATCTATGAAGGGTCGGTTGCAGAGGATAACCCCGGAAAATGGGAGAGAGCTCTATTTACGCTTTTATACGCGTTTTTTTTGTATCTTTGTGTGCAGCTCATTTTGATTCTGGCAGCGATCAGATTGGTCTTGTTTTTGGCTTCATGGGATACCCCTAATCAGCTGGATTCCGCTTTCTCTTGGCTTGTAGAGTATTTCAAGGATTGTGTGGGCTATTTGAGCTTTTCTACTAATGAAAAGCCCTTCCCTTTTAATAAAGTCGAATAATTTACAAACGAAAACCATATAAATCACAGTAACTTACAGGCTTCAACTCTAGGCGAGATAATGATAACCAACAAGTTAGCAGTTCAATTTACGATGATGATTTGTATTCTGATGTTCTGCTTGCCGAAGCTGTCTCATGCTGACTCCTCAGAAAGCGCCCTTGTTAGCTTGGTGATGGACTTTTATAGCGCATATCAAAGTCGAGACGTTGAGCGGATGACTGAGCTAACGAGTAAAGATGTTGTATGGGAGGCTCAGAGATCTTTGCCAACGGGTGGCACGTTTGTCGGCATCGACGAAGTCGTCTCGAATGTATTTGATAAGACGGCCTTTTACATACCCGGTTTTCAGATCGAAGTGGTAGAACTACATCAAGCAAAGAACGTCGTTTTCGCGATCACAAAGGTGAGGGTTGATGGAATTGATGATTCCAAGGGCCTCCAGATATTTTACTTTGAGGACCGAAAGATCGTTAGGTATATGAGCTTTTTAGATACGATTGCCATGATGTCGGCCGCGAATCGACCACCCAATTAAAGCCTATCCCTTTCTTTGTCCTTTAAAGAATTGCGCTCGAAGGTTTCATTTTAACTTATAACGAATCGGTAAACTTTTTAATCCTCCAACGAAGGTTGCTTGCGTGTATTTTGGCTCTCCAGCGAGCTCAATGTCTTCAAGTCGCGATAGTAATTTTTTAAACAAGATAGACATCTCCATTCGGGCAAGATGTTGTCCAAGGCAAACATGCGCTCCAAATCCAAAGGCGATTTGCTTTGCCTCATTTCTGTCCACCTTGAAGTCAAAGGGATTATCAAAGACCTCCTCATCTCGATTAGCTGAGGGGTACCAAAGGATGACGGACTCTCCTTCTTGTATTTGAGCACCTCTGAGAGTGTAGTCTTGGGTCGCGGTCCTCATAAAGTGTCGAACGGGCGTGACCCATCTGATTGTTTCATCGATGAATGTGGGCATCAATTTATCTAAATTGCTTTTTAACTTCTCCATCTCTGCGGGGTTGTCCATTAGAGCCAGCAAGCCACCGGAAACAGACGAGGACGTCGTGTCGTGACCTGCGGTGGCTACAATCATATAGTAGCCGTTCGTTTCGAGCTCGGGTGGACTTTCGCCATCTATCTTGGAGTTGGCGATTAGGGACGCAAGATCTTCAGTTGGATTTTTTCTCCTGTTGATTGTCAGCTCGTTAAAATAATTTTCGAAATCTCCAACTACATTCATGATTTCCATTGGCTCAAAGGATCGAGCTATATCAGGGTCGGTACCTCCGAATAATTCTTGAGTGAGCTTAAGCATCAACGGTTCATCTTCTTTGGGAATACCTAGGATTGTCATGATTACGCGTAGTGGGTACCAGATGGCCAGATCTTTTACGAAATCACATTCTCCTCCAAGGTTATCAAGCCGTTCGATGTATTCGTCGGCCAGCGCTTCGATTTCACCTTGTAGCTTCCTCAGGTTCGTGCCCATGAACCAGCCCTGGGTTAGTCGTCGATACTTCATGTGATCAGGATCGTCCATTTGGACTAGAGACCTCACCAGATGTTTTCGTCCTGACAATTGTTGAGCTACTGCATTAACCATCTTGGGTCCCAACACAGGTCTGGGATCATTAATAAAGACACTTTTGTTCTGCTCGACCTCTTTAATATCATGGTATTTAGTGACGTTCCAGAAGGGGTCAAATCCATCGGGTTCTGTTAGTCGGAGAGGGTCGTTTTCTCTTAACCACTTCAGCTGACCATGGATCCAATCCTCGTTGGCCCAATTTTCAGGTTTAATTAGGCCCTCGTCTAATTCAGGCGAAGAGGTAAGAATTTCCATAGACTTCTCCGTTAATTTATTGGTGATTTAAGAGGGCCCGGGAAGAGCCCTCTGATGGGGTTAGTTCGGAGCTTTGTAGATATACTCTGCCGTATAGGAAGAGTCGCCATCACAATCCGCATAAGAACTGTAGTAATCGTTGATGCCGTCTCTACCGCCGCCATTAGCAATCCATTCTTCGTTAGCAAACATCTGGTTAAGACTGGTGAAGACATTCATATGAGCAAATCTACCCTGGGCATTTCCAGCACCTTGTCTTGGCACGATGACGCTCCAGGCTGCCGCCTGAAAACCGTCTTTATTTGCCGCGAGCCATGAGTCGTGTTTTGCTTTTAGCTGTTGATAGGAGACTCCCGGTTTTGGAGTACACCAATTTAAGGTGATCACTCGTTCGTCCGTAGACATCATCTCGTCAACTTTAGTCATTTTTGGAGTGCCATAAGCCAGTTTGTTGTGACACTTCGCTGCGCTCTGGAAGTTACTGTAGGCCTTAGGTCCTTCAGATGTGTTAAGAAAGTCTGTCCAGGTTCTTCCTATTTCGTTTATTGGAGCGACAAACAAGTCTAGAAAATCTGCCGCAGGTGTGGCGGGAGTTCCATGAGAGTAAAAGGGGGTCAATCTCAATATTGAACCCTTCGACTCGATACTAGTAAGAACCTTTTCGATTGACCTGTTTACTTTATTCACGTCGCTCATTGTCTTACCGTCTCGTAGTTCGCAAATCTCAAATTGGATCCCAAAGTTGTTATCCAAGTTCATCCCACGGTAGTTCTCGCCGTGACCATCAGCAAGAACAGCAGCACTAAAGGGTAAAGCCAGCAGTAAAGCTATAATTTTTTTCATTTTTTTCCTTTGTTATTTGAAGTTCCATAACTATTTACAGCTAGTTGTGGTTTGGCTCTCGATCATAATGGCTGGGTATGCGGCATTGCAACGAAGCAATTTATTTGATTTGGCGTTGTTCAGCCAGTAAACGACGAGTAAGGTTGAATTATTGTTAAGTAGGGAGAGACCACATGGCGGAGGCAAAAGTAGTAGACTCAATCAAAGCGGATATCGAGGCTGTTTGGGCGGAGTTGGGTAATTTTTCAGGGGTTAAGGCTGGCCCTGGAATTGACTCAGTAGATTATGATGGAGAAGGTGTCGGCATGACCCGCTCTATCAACATGAGTAATGGGAGCGTGGTTGAACGATTAGACGTGCACGATTCGGAGAATAAGATTTTCACTTATTCCATCATCAATGAAGACTCCGTTTTACCTTTTGCCGATTATTCGGCCACTATCCGTTTAAGCGACAATGGTGATGGGACTACCGGCGTGGACTGGACGGGACAATTTGAGTCCAGAGGCATAGAGGAAGAAAAAGCAGTTAAACTGGCTTCAGGCATATACGGTAACGCGATCAATAACGCGAAGAAAGTATTGGAATCCTAACCATTCTGGGATTGTTCATCTAATGGGAAGAGTCGAAGGAAAGGTTGTTTTGATTACGGGTGCTGCTTCTGGTCTTGGTTTCGCTGATGCGCAACGATTAGCTGAGGAGGGTGCGTCGTTGGTGCTTACCGACGTTAATCGTGACGATGGAGAGGCGCTCGCCAGAGAAATTGGTGAAGGCGCTCTATTTATCGAGCAAGACGTCAGCGAAGAAGAGTCATGGGATTTGGTCATTGATCAAACTCTAAACCGGTTTGGGCGACTCGATGCGCTTGTTAATAACGCCGGTATCGCTCCTATTTCAGACATTGAGAAAACCACGACTCAAGAATGGCGAAGAGTGATGGGTGTCCATGTTGACGCGACGTTCTTTGGCTGTCGGTCAGCCATCCCGATAATGACAAAGAGCGGAGGCGGCTCGATCATCAACATGTCTTCGATCGCTGCTTTGGTGGGTTTGTCTTCTTACCTTTCCTATTCTTCGGCCAAGGGCGCGATTCGCTCCATGACGAAGTCCATCGCGATGCACTGCATAGAATCGCGTAACAACATTCGTTGTAACTCAATTCATCCGGGAAGTATTTCTACGCCAATGGTCCATCAGGCTCTAGAGAGTCTGGCGGGTTTTAAGTTGATGGAGCAAGAAGACCCTGAGGCGACGAGAAAAAAAATGAGAATCGGCGAGCCCTTGGATATCGCGAATATGGTGTTGTTTCTGGTGTCGGACGAATCGAAACACCTGAACGGTGCCGAATTGGTGATTGATCAAGGTGCTGTGTTGGGCACGCCATCCTAATGGCCCTTCGAGGTTTGGTTCACGTCAATGTGAACTGCAGTGATTTTGATCGCTCGCTCAAATTTTATGAGCTTCTCGGATTTAAAAAATACTTGGATGTGCC
>CAJWGQ010000018.1 GCA_913041025.1 uncultured Gammaproteobacteria bacterium
TTCCTCCCTCGTCGAGTTTGATTCCGACCATATCCAATTTGAGGCTTCTATATGCACTAAGTGTTCCAGGATAGTTGAACTCTTCAAGAATCACCGAATCCCCGGGCATTTCTTGAAGTGCTTCAGCGGCAAGTGTAACCGCCTGCATCGAGCCATTGGTTAAGAGAAGGTGATCAGGGTTAACAGCAACACCCTCTCTTTCTTCCTCTCTCCTAGCCATGGCTTGTCTCATTCCTAAATGACCGAGATCACCTGGGTACTTTGTCAGCTCCTCGGCTTGCTCGCCAATGACTTTGACGGCGGCTTCCTGTAATTTTTTTGTGGGGAATGTTCCTGGGTCAGCTCTTCCCGAGCCGAAGTCGTATTGTATTTGCGCCATGTTTGTTTACCACTGCTACACAAATTTAAGGAACAACGATATTGCTTCGAATTAGTTTAGATCACAAGTTGTAAGGCCGTTGGTTCTTGTCTCACTAGGGACGCCTTAAGTGTTTATTGTGAGAGCCCATTCTGCTATAGATATTGGCTCAGGGAGAATCTTTTTCAGTGAGGAGTTTGGTTATGCACACCGAAAAATCTTTGAATGTTTTGACCCAAGAGCAAAAATCAAAGTATGTGAAAGAGGGGTATTTGGGTTTGCCGGGCTTCCTCTCAGAGCAGTGGCTGGAGAGGTTGCGAGCCGTGACAGAGGGTTTTGTTGAAGAAAGTAAAACGCTTACAAAATCAGACAAGCGTTTTGACTTAGAACCAAATCATACAGCCGAAGAGCCGCGAATCAGAAGACTTAATTCGCCAGTTGATTTTCACGAAGAATATTGGGAGTTTGCTAGTAAAGGTCCCTTTGCTGATATAGCTGAAGATCTATTAGGCCCCAATTTTAAATTTCATCATTCGAAATTAAATTTTAAATGGTCGGGCGGTGGTGAAGAAGTTAAATGGCACCAAGACATTCAATTTTGGCCGCACACCAATTATGACGTACTGACTTTGGGTATCTACCTTGAGCCCGTAACAAGCGACATGGCACCCATGGGAATAATACCTGGTAGCCATGAAGGTCCTCTTTATGATCAATATGATGAAAGCGGGCAGTGGACGGGTAATATACGTGACTCAGATTTGTCGAAAATTAATGCTGAAACGGCCGAATATCTGTTTGGCGAGGCCGGTACGGTAACCGTTCACAACTGCCGCAGCATTCATGGGTCGGCTCCAAACCTGACAAATAAAATAAGGCCTCTACTTCTTTGTGCCTATTCTTCTGCCGATGCTCTACCAATTACGAACCTAACCAATGGCGGTCTTCACTCAGAAGAGTTTATTCGGGGAGGTCCGGCAAAATGGGCGCGATTCGATCATCGCCCTGTACTGATGCCACCCGACTGGTCAAAGGTTGGTCACAAATCCATATTCGCCCATCAGCAAAAAGAGGGTAAATGACTTATCAGTTTCCTATCTGTGATACATCAAGAAGCTTTGCAGGTTCGTTCCTGATCAATGAAGAACTTGGGGTTTTGCGCTCGTATTTTTTTGCTGGCGTATTGTTGATTTCTTCCAGTTCCCTGGCTTTGATACCTGAATCTTCGCGCTCTCGAGAAACTTTCCCATAAACAGTGTTTCGTTGAGCGGGGCTTCGATTAAGCATTTGAATCAGCTTACGCATTTCCATCGGTGAAGTTTCCTGACCATGCTGAGTCCCTGCGGCGCGACTGATCGACTCATTCATTAATGTGCCACCGAGATCATTACACCCAGCGTTTAAGCAGGCTTTAATGCCTTCATGTCCCATTTTGACCCAGCTTGCTTGTATGTTTCGAATGGATTTTCCAAAGGCGAGCCTTGCCACTGAATGCATCAAGACCGCCTCTCTAAAGGTAGGACCTTTCCTTGCTTGGCCTTTCAAATACATAGGCGCTTCCATATGTATAAATGGTAATGGCACAAACTCGGTAAACCCTCCCGTTTGTTCTTGAAGCGTTCTGATTCTGATTAGATGTCTAGCCCAATGTTCAAGGCGTTCGACATGCCCATACATAATGGTAGACGTGGTTTTAAAACCGACTTCATGCGCTGCTGCCATTACGTCTAACCACTGTTGAGTATTGATCTTATCGGCGCAGATCACATCCCGAACTTCATCGTCGAGAATTTCTGCGGCGGTTCCCGGCAGCGTACTTAATCCAGCCTCTTTTAAAAGAGATAAATAGTCGACCAAATTCATCTCCATGGTTGCAGCACCTTGCCAGATTTCAAGGGGTGAAAACGCGTGGATATGAATGTCTGGAACGGCTTCTTTCACGGTCCTAAGGATATTAACGTAGGTTTCGCCGGTGTATTCAGGATGAATCCCGCCTTGCATGCAGACCTCGGTTGCTCCTCTTTCCCACGCTTCCTTAGTTCGTCTGCCTATTTCTTCCTCAGATAAGTCATAGGGTCTGCCTCTTAGGTTTTCGGCTAGTTTGCCTTTAGAAAAGGCGCAAAATTGGCATTTGAAATAACATATGTTGGTGTAATTAATGTTTCGATTAACTACGAAACTGACCGAATCACCATTCAATTCTCGCCGGAGTTTGTCGGCCGCCTGCGTTACCGCAGAAAAATCATCGCCTCGGGCTTGGAATAAACGAATGATCTCGTGCTCGTTCAACGATTCATTGTTTGATGATTTATCTAGAATGGTACTAATGTCTTTGGAGACTTTCTTTGGCGCGTTAATTAATGCGCTCATTATCTCGTTAGGTGGCTTCGTTTCTATATCACCGGGTGACCAGTCATCTGTTCTGGGGAATCCTTCAGTATCCACCATATCCGCAATTCGCTCATGTAGATTAGGATGGGTCCAGGAAGCAAAATCTCGTGCATAATCCGGGTATATTGTTAGACGTTCGTCTAGATGTTTCCCTGCAGCGTAGGTTTGCTTTGACAAGTCATCCAGGTGAGGCCATGGGGCTTCTGGATTAACAAAATCAGGAGTGACAGGAGAGACGCCTCCCCAGTCATTGATTCCTGAATTAACGATTTGAGATAGAACTCCTGGACTCAAGTTTGGAGGAGCCTGGACACTCATCTTGGGCCCAAAGATGATCCTCGCGATCCCTATGGTCCATAATAGCTCATTAAGATCAGGCTCAGGTGCATGGACCATTTTGGTTTCGGGTTTAGCACGAAAATTCTGGATTATGATTTCCTGTATATGTCCATATTGGTCCTGGATTCGTCGAATTTTGAGCAGGCTATCTATACGCTCTAAACGAGTTTCGCCAATACCAATCAAGATGCCGGTGGTAAAAGGGATCTTCGCGATTCCGGCGTTCTCAAGAGTTTGCAATCTTACTTCTGGAATTTTGTCCGGAGAGCCATAGTGTGGCATTCCCTTTTCGCACAAACGATCAGACGCAGATTCGAGCATAATTCCCATGGAAGGAGATACTGACTTTAGGTCTTCTAATTCTTCTGGTGAGAGATTGCCTGGATTGAGATGGGGTAATAGCCCGGTTTCTTCGAATACTCTTTGTGCAGCCACTTTGAGGTACTCTGTAGTTGTGCTATAGCCCATCTCGCTAAGCGCTTCGCGGGCCGCCTTGTATCGTAATTCGGGTTTTTCTCCCAGGGTAAACAGCGCCTCTTTGCAGCCCATTTCCGCGCCTTGTTTCGCCTGTTGCAATACTTCATCCAGACTCATGTACGGTGCTATTACCTTTCTAGGTACTTTCGCAAAGGTACAATAATGACAAACGTCTCTACACAAATGAGTGAGTGGGATGAATACTTTGCGGGAGTAGGTTACGACATTGTTGAACCCCTCGTCTCGCAGTTCTGATGCTACGCGTGCTATAGCTCCTGTGTCTGTAAAATTGGCCAGCTCTAATATTTCGGAATCTGAGAGCTTAGAGCCCGATCGAGCTTTTTCTAGCAGTAGATTACTCATCGTTTTGGCTCCATTGCGTTTTTTCCCATTTCAGATAGGCGGTCAATGATCCCCGATCTGGATAAAAAGGTGCCTGTTTGGCTATGCGGTGATGATTCGAAGAACATCGTTAAATCACTAGGTACGTCTATATCTAGTGAAAAGCATGAATTAGGCACTATGACCGGGGTAATGTTTCTTTCGAATGCGGCCTCCACGTGGGGTCTAAAGCTTTGACCGTCGAAAATATATGGAATAGCCAAAGGAGGAGAGCAGATTAGTCCATTCGTACCAACTTTTTTTGCATCAGGTAATACTGTTACCGTCTGGTGGCTTGAGATTAATGAGTCTAGCTCCTCAGCGTTCACACCGGGTACATCAGCGGGAACCACGAAGACACCCTCTGCGTTGAAATTATTCACTAAATGATGGGTTGCTTGTTCCAAAGCATCAGCCAAGCTAGCTGAGGGCGTTTCTGAAAATCGCTCAGTGTTAAAGGCTTGGGCTAAAGCGTCAGCTTCGGGTGCTCGCGAAACAATTAAAATTTGATCCAGTAAGTTTGAACTGGACAAGGCAGTAAGGACATCTCTGGCCATAGCCAGCATCAGCGATTTTCTCTCGGAAGCACTCAGGACATTTGCGAGACGTTGTTTGGCCATATCAAACGTCTTTATTGGAACGATAGCCCACATAAAAAGTGCTCCTTCGCCTCTTCAAGGCTTGCTGTTGAAAGAATATCAATGACCCCTATTCGCGCTCCTTGCTTTGCGCAACTGAGTTGTCTTTGACGGAGGGGGAAATAAACTCTTGATAGCGGACCTAGGTCATTTCCTCCAAAAACCTGACGCACTGCTCTGCTAGGGCAATGCGATCTTGCAACGTTAACATGATGGTTTGTGTAACGATAGAAGGAATTGGTATATCTTTAGCCTGTTCATGGTCAGTTTGATCTAACACGAATCCGGACAATAGCGATCCATAGTGTTTCGCAACAGCGGTCGGAGTAGGAGGAACTCCAAGCTCTTGCATCATTTTCGCAGCTGGGCCTTTAATGGCTAATCCTCCAACGATAGGGGAAACAGCGATCACCGGTTTGGATTGGAATACCTCCCGGTATTGAGGAACTGACAGTATTGTATCCACGGAAACATAGGGGTTGGAGGGGCAGATGATAATTCCATCGCACTCATCGAGCCAGGACATCACGACAGGATTAGGATTTGACTTTTCGATCCCTTCGAAGTGGAAATCAATAACAGTTGGTTCGCATTTTTCACGAACGAAATACTCTTGAAATGGCAGCTTTCCGTCAGCCGTATTTACTGTCGTGCTGATTTTATCATTGCTCATTGGCGCTATACGGTGATCGACTCCAAGAGCTTTGCAAAGTCTATCTGCAACGTCTTGAAGGGTCGCTCCCTGGTTTAACATTTGAGTTCTTACGATATGAAGTGCAAGGTCACGATCGCCCAATCTAAACCAGGATTCAGCGCCAAGTGCTTCTAGTTCGGTGATGCAGGCCCAGGTTTCGTTTTCTCTGCCCCAGCCGAGCTCTGGATTATTTGTTCCGGACAACGCGTAAATTAAGCTGTCGAGATCTGGCGATATCTCGAGGCCAAGATGTTGAAAATCGTCTCCAGTATTTACTAGAAAGAGAACTTCATCGGAGGTCAGTACCTTACTCAGCCCGAGGGCTAATTTGGCGCCTCCCACGCCTCCTGTGATGGCGAGAATCTTGGTCATTATCGAAATAGATCCTCGTCCAAGGGACGGTTAATCATTTGCGCAGAATCCTTGTCGCTCGACATGGTGTTGCCGCGGAAAATTACCACGGGGATTTTTTCGATTGTCTCACCCATATAAAGCGTTGCTATTGCAGCGATTGCGTCTGCACGATTTATCAGCGTCACTTTCAGCTCCCTCCCGTAGAGATCGGTACCTCCCCTATGATCATCCAGCACTTTCAGTCCGGCTGATCCGATAGCTGAACCAATGGTCCCCAATCGCCAGGGTCGATTATGGCTATCAGTAATCAGAACTCCGAGGTTGACCTTATAGTGATTTCCCAGAGCGCTCCGAAGATTCTGAGCGGACGCGTCGGGGTTTTCGGGCAGCAAAAGCGCATGTTCTCCCCCTTGATGGTCTATGTTGGATTGATCGATACCCGCATTGGCCCCCACGATTCCGAGACGGTGTCGGACGATCAGTACCCCCGGTTTCTTACGCATGATCTCATCGGACTCTCTTAATATGAGCTCAACTAATCTGGGATCCTTTTCTGTTTCGTTTGCTAATTCAATTGCCTCTTGCGAGGGGGTAACCTCAGCTAGATTAATCAATCGATTTTCTGCCTTGGAAACGATTTTTTGGGCTATGCATACAACATCGTCCTCTTGCAATTTAATACCTTGATCATCCAACGATTTTCGGATGACCAGGGCAAGATCATCGCCATTTTCCACCATAGGAACGTTTTCAAGAGATATTATTTGGGGATGGCTATTCATGCTTGCTGTCGACGAGGCTTAGTGCCCTTGCCCAATAATTTTAATGCCTGAATGCGAGAGGATTCCGCTTCGGTTGATTTGAATCAATATCGAAGTCAGGGCTTCTGCTGCAGCTGCGTTATCGATTGGGCCTGCATGCCAACCGACCATGCCTGCGGACTCGATCATTTCAATTACCCGTTGACGTGCTGCTTTTTTATTGCCAGCAACCAAGACATCGCACTCGATTTGTACATCTTCCTTTAGCAGGTGTGCCGCGATGTTTTGAAAAGCACTGACCACCATGACTTCTTCTCCTAGTAACATCTGAGCGCGTTTGCCGGCCGATCCCTCTGGAGGCAGTTGAACGGTGCCTACTTTGGGAGGCACCAGCGGAACGGTAACATCGATGAGAATCTTGCCTGTCAGATTTTCCTTGACCGAGCTCAAGGTGGACTCCTGGTGTTCGGCTGGTACCGTGAGCACAACAATATCGCCGGCTTTAGCGGCATCAAAATTTTCCATAGCCTCAGCAGGAGTCTCAGGACTGATTTCATGTAGCGCTGTGACGGCTGCTTGAGCCTTTTCCAAAGTTCTGGAGCCAATTACTATTTTGTGGCCGGCCTTTGACCATCTGATTGCCAGGCCAGTTCCCAGATCTCCGGTACCGCCTAAAATGGCTACTGTTTCTTTAGCGTTTGATCCCTCTGACATAACTTACTTCTCTGAAATAAAGAGCGAGATTATGCCGGTTTTGCTCCTTGAAAGAAAAGTGTGACTAAGAGAACCTAGTAGATTTTATTTGGACGACTACGTATGAAAATTGGAGTAATGATCGGTGCTGACGATTCTCAAAGTGGCCTCAATGATGTCATTGACCTTGCGAAGAAGGCCGAGAAACTGGGTTTGGATAGCGTTTGGTTGGCTAATATTTTTTCCTATGATGCGATATCAACGATGGCTTTGGTTGGGAGGGAAACAAACACGATCCGTTTAGGAACTGCTGTTACACCAACTTATCCTAGGCACCCGGTGGCCATGGCTCAGCAGGCGTTAACGACGGCTGCGGCCAGTAATAATCGTTTTACACTGGGTATAGGTTTGTCACATAAGTTGGTCATAGAAGATATGTTTGGGCTTTCTTATTCCAAACCAATTCGTCACATGAAGGAATATCTTGGTGTGTTGATGCCTCTACTCCGAGGGGAGAGCGCTAATTTTGAGGGCGAGGAATACCGAGTGCAAGGGGTTCAGTTCACCGTTCCTGAGGCGACAGATGTTCCTGTAGTGATTGCGGCTCTAGGCCCGCAGATGTTGAAGTTGGCGGCAGATATGGTCGACGGTACCAATACCTGGATGGTGGGCCCGAATACTATGGAACAACATATTCTTAAGGCTTTTGAAGACGCTGGGAAATCTAACCCGACGGTTGTTGCTGGGCTGCCAATTGTAATGACGAACAAGATTGATGAGGCTAAAGAATCAATAGCCAAGAATTTGACGGTATATGGGCAATTGCCAAGCTATCGTGCGATGTTGGATAGAGAGGGCGTGGAAGGACCGGCCGACCTAGCGCTAGTGGGTGATGAAAATCATTTGTTTGGTCAAATCAAGCGATTTGCTGACATGGGCGTCACTGATTTCAATGCGGCAATCATGGGCGTGGAAGAAGGCGCTTATGATAGAACCATCGAGTTCCTTGCGTCACTTAAGACTTAAGAGGTTGGTAGTTCGGAGCGATACTTTCGACCTTGGTAGTCAGGATCTATCAGATGCTTCGGGTGTCTGCCATCAACGTAGCCCATAAACCCAGGGTCATTGATACTGTAGCCCAACAGTTCTTGAACTCTCTCGCTGTAGTTAACCGCGACTTCGGGGGGTACCGAGAGCAGCATACTTTCGATTTGACGCAAATGGGGCGCGCAGTATTGAGGCGTTATTCCTAATCGAGGAGAGGAGGTTTGGTTGGCACCTCCTCGATGCCGAAGTCGTCCATCAAATACGAAGACTGATCCAGCAGGCATACAAGCCTGAGATAACTTATTGGAAGTGGCTTTTGCATCGCCGTTAATATGGCTTTTCGGTATAAATTCCGTCGCTCCGTTTTTCTCTGTGAAATCATCGATTGCCCATATCATGCTTACACCAGTTAGTGTTTCTAAATGGCCAAAATTTTCCTCTTTAGAGGTGTCATCTCGATGTATTGGCTGTGGAGTTTCCCCGGGATGAACGTTGATAGCTAGAGCAGCAGATAACAGATAGTTTTTCGGTAAGAGCTGATCCAGTAATTCCAGCAAAACCGGGTGCTCGATTAATTGTGCGATGCTGGGGGCTTTATCTAATAACGCGTACACGCGTTCTGTCTGATAGCCCTCAAAGTTGTTGCGGCCTAATTTGTCTTTCTGTAGATAAGGGGTTAATTCTCCTCGGATCTTGGATAGCTCTTTCTCTGATAGTAGCCCCTCTATAATGCTGAAGCCCTGTTCGCGGATCGAATCGATTAGTTGACTAATGTCTATTGAATTCAAGATTGGTTGCCCTTTCATCTAAGTCATGGCTAAGTAAATCTATCAAAGGATACTAACCAGAACTGACGAGGGTGTAAAAGATGAGGGATATAAGCGATAAGGTGGCTTGGATTACTGGAGCAGGGACCGGTATAGGTGAGGGAGGCGCTGTCGCACTCGCTGAAGCTGGAGTAAAGGTCGTTCTGTCTGGTCGGCGACAAGATAAGTTAGAAGAGGTGGCTGGTCGGTGTGGGCCCAATGCATCGATCGAAGTACTTGATGTGAGTGACAAAGAGGCCGTTTTTGAGGTGGCGGATCGCATAGTTAAGGACCATGGGAAAATCGATATTCTCGTGGCGAGTGCCGGCATTAATATGAAAAAGCGTAACTGGCATAATGTTTCGTTAGAAGACTGGGATTCAGTCATTCGTATTGATTTGGATGGGGCTTTTTACTGCTGTAAAGCAGTTTTACCCTCGATGAAAGAACAGGGGGATGGGTTAATCATTAACATATCAAGTTGGGCTGGTAAGCATGTGGGTATCGTAACCGGGCCCGCTTACACGGCGGCAAAGCATGCTATGAATGCGATGAATGAAAGTCTGAATATGGAAAATTGTCAGTTTGGCATCCGGGCTTGCGCCATTTGTCCGGGAGAAGTTGCTACACCAATTCTCGACAACCGACCTATTCCAGTTTCGGAGGAAGATCGCTCAAAAATGGTTCAATCAGAAGATTGTGGAGACGTCATTCGATTCTTGGCTGAATTACCGGCCCATGTGTGTATTAATGACCTAACGATAAGCCCGACCTGGAATCGAGGTTATATAGGAGCCCAGCAGACTCAGCTGCCGAACAATTAATTGATGTAGGTCTTCTAGTGTACTTGTCGGAGTGAACTAATTTCTGGCAATACCTCGGTGATTAAGCGTGTGGTTTGCTCAATCATATCCTTTGTGCCTGATGCAATTGGCCTAAGGATGAATTTTTGAGCTCCGGCATCCAGGAACCTATTGGTCAATTCTATGATGTCATCTTTGTTACCGACTGCTATAAGTTCGCTGGGATCTTTCTTAAGACGTTTGCTGAGGACTTCTTTTTGTCGAATGACGATCTTCTCTTTTGGACTTCCGAAGCGAAAAGCAAAGCCTGCGCCAAAATGATCTTCGGGAATGGTTCGGTTTAGCTCCCCGGCTCTCTCTTTAATGCTTTGGATAACCGGTGTGATTGCACCAGGACTTTCGATTCCAGCTTGCCATCCTGTTCCCCATTTCGCGGTTCGTTCGATGGCCTGTTTTGATGAGCCCCCGACCCATAGAGGAAGGGGCGTCTGAATTGGTTTGGGCGAAATGGTGGCGTCATCAAGTTGATAGTATTCACCATTAAAAGACACGTGGTCTTCTGACCATAGTCGAGACATGATTTGGAGTCCTTCGTCGGTTCTTTTACCCCTTCCCTTCGTTTCAGTTCCTGTTGCGGTGTAGTCTCTAGACAAAGCACTTCCTATTCCAAAGGCAGGAAGTAATCGACCTTCACTCAAAAAATCGATTGTTGCACAAGTTTTAGCCATTAAAATGGGGTTTCGTAACCCTAAACTTGCGACGTTCATACCGAACTTGATTTTTGATGTTCGGCCTGCGAGGGCTGCCATAACGCTCATAGTTTCCAGATTAGGAGATGATTCAATAATTCGATCGCTTTGCCAGATAGAGTCGACGCTACCCTCGTCGCACAGATCTACCCATCGCCAGAATCCTTTTGCGTCATCGAAACTGAAATTGGCGATTCCCAATCCTGCGTTAATACCCATTTTTTATCCTTGCACTGCTTATCAAGATAGTTACATCCTTTGGTCGAGCTGGTCCCGCAGTTCGTCACCGAGAGTATTGAGGCTCCAAATCATAAGGATTAGACATGCAGACGGGAATAGAAGCAACCAAGGACTAGTCTCCATATCTGGTACTCCATCGGATATCAGTACGCCCAGGCTCGTTTGAGGTTCTTGGATGCCTAATCCCAAGAAACTGATGAAGCTTTCCGCCAATATGATTGCGGGCACTGTTATGGTTCCATAAATGATCACAGGACTTGTGACATTGGGGATGACGTGGCGTAAAAGAATATCCCTGGTTGAAGCGCCCTGGGCCTCAGCAGCTAAAATGAAAGGGGCACTCTTTAGTTTTATCGTTTGGCCTCTTACGATTCTCGCCATGTCTAACCAATAGATGGCTCCGAGGGCACCAAACAATAGATAAAGGTTGGACCCAAAAATCACAGTCAAAAGGATGACGATCAGAATAAAGGGAAGACTGTAGAGGACGTCGACAAATCTCATCATCAATTCGTCTACTCTCCCCCCAAGGTAACCCGCTACTGATCCCCAGGCTACGCCTATCGGAATACTCACAAATGTGGCTAATAAACTTACAAACAGTGATATCTGAATGCCAGACATGGTTCTTATGTAGAGATCTCTGCCGACTTGATCTGTTCCAAACCAATGTGCAAGAGAGGGCGCCGTTTCCATGGCGTTGAAGTCCATTTGTTCGAATCCCCACTCCGAGAAGTAGGGTGAGCTGATCGATAAAAATATCAGAGTTGAAAGGGCTAGGCCGGCTAATCTTGATGGCATGGATAGTTTCAGAAATGCTTTACTCATGCGTCTTTGTCTCGGTTTCTAGCCATCTTTGGATCAAATAGCCCGTAACTCAAATCGATGACTAAGTTGAATAAAAGTATCGCTGTTGAGTAAACGATCACCACGCCCATGACCAAGGTATAGTCTCTGTTGATTGCACCCTGCACGAAGTACCGGCCTATTCCTGGGAGATCAAAAATTTGCTCTACAACAACCGAACCTGTAATAAGGCTTGCTGCCGCAGGCCCCAAGAAAGAGAGGACAGGGATCATGGCAGAAGGAAGACAGTGCACTAAAATAATCCTTGATTCAGTGAGCCCCTTAGATCGAGCGGTCATGATGTGCGGCTCGCTTTTTGATTCGATTAGGGATCCTCTCAGTAACCTCGCGATTGCCGCGCTAAAGGGTAAACCCAGAGCGATCGCCGGTAGGATATAGTGGTGAAAAGATAGAGCACCTCCTGCTGGAAACCAAGCTAAGACGACGGCAAAGGTGAGGATCAAAATAGGACTGCTCACAATGGAGGGCACTGCAAGATTGAAATTGTTGATCGACATCAGAAGTCGGTCGGCAAGGTGTCCCTGATTGGCTCCACAAAAAATCCCTAATGAGCACCCGATAGCTAGAGCGAGGAGAAGAGCGAGAAAACCCAGTAGTATGCTGACAGGCAAACCGCTGCTAATCAGTTGCGAGACGCTAAAATCTTTCTGTCTGAAAGAGGGCCCCAGATCGCCTTTCAGTAAATTTTTACAATAGAGGAGAAATTGTTCGCTGAGCGGTTTGTCCAGATGGTAGGCCGCTTTTAGATTATTTTCTATTTCGACTGGTAGGCGCCTTTCCCCATCGAACGGGCCTCCCGGCGCTAACCTGACAAGGAAAAAGACACAGGTAACCACTATGGCGAGCGTGAATATTGAGATGCAAAGTCGGTGGATCAAATACTTTAGCATGAACGAAACTGTCTACTCCCAACGCAAATAACGGGCTTGATGCATGTCTCTTAAATTTTCTGACCATCCTTTTAATTTTTCGTTAACTAACCTGCGGGTTTTAAGTGTATAGAGCGGAACCACTGGATACTCAGTCGTTGAAACCTCTTCGGCTTTCGAAAGAAGTTGATTTCTTTGATTTACATCCGAGGTTGATCTTGCTTGCTTGATCGCATTGTCAAATGATGGATTTGAATATCGACCGTAGTTAACGTCGCCGATTGAAGAATCGAGTAGTTCAAGATAATGCTGAGCGTTATTTTCGCCAACCCAACCAGCCCAGGCGACCTCGAAATCATTTTGGCGTAGTTTACCAAAATGTGTTTTCAGATCGGATTGCTGAAGACTCGCAACGACTCCGATTCGCTTCCACATGCCCATGATTGCGAGGCTAACCTTCTTATTCTCGGCCCCGCTTGCATAGTTGAGGGTGATCTTAAGTGGGATATCCTTGGTGTAGCCTGCATCGCCCAGTAAGGTCTTTGCTTCTGCTAATCTCTCCGATTCTGGTAAATTCTTGTGGGGCACCTCTTTGAAGGAGTAATTGGACACGAGTTCGGGCACGAAGCTAAAAGCAGGTTCATGCCCGTTTCGCAGCACCTTTTCCGTGAGTATGCGTTGATCGATACTCAGCGAAAGTGCCTTTCGAATCTTTTGATCCTGAGTTGGTCCTTTGGTGGTGTTAAAAACCAGATACATCATTGATAGCAAATTGGACAGCCTGAGCGCCTTGGCGTTGCTTTCTCGTAATTCTTCGAGTTTGCCTGCTGGGAAAGAAGCGATGACGTCCAGTTCACCGGTTCTGAATCGGTTGAAACCGCTTTGCTCGCTCGCGACCGGTATGTATTTGAGCGAAGGGATGTAAACTTCGTCAAAAAAATGAGGATTAGATTTCATCTTGACGTGCTCTTGAGGGCTCCAATCCTCCAGGACATATGCTCCATTCGACACCCAGTGTTCTGGCTTAACCCAGTCACTACCCACGTTTTCAATGATATGTTTTGGAACTGGAAAACCTGTAGGGTAAAGCAGTCGCTCCAACAGGTAAGGGTAGGGTTGGTCAAGTTCAATAACCAAAACATGAGGCCCCTCGGAATAGACGCCGAGCGAGCTCGGCGCTTTCTTTGCGTTATTGACCAGCTCTGCATTTTTTATCATATAAAGAAAATACGAGAGACTAGCTGCTGTGTGAGGATTCAATAGTCTTCTAAATGAATAAACAAAATCCTCTGCTGTTAAGTTTTTACCATCTGACCATTTAAGTTCTTCTCTTAAAAAAAAGCGCCAAGTTAATCCATCATCGCTCGTTTCCCAGGATTCGGCAGCTCCGGGAACGATCTCGCCGTTGGCGTTGAAGGTCGTCAAACCTAGAAATAGATCGTTTAGCAGGGTTTCTTCGAGACGCAGATTATACTTATGAGGATCCAACGTCGCAGGTTCTCCAGAATTTCCAATCAGCAGGGTTTTACTATTGTCGCTTGATGCGGAGGCGACAAACAGGAAAGACAAAAGTAGTCCAATTAAAAGTTTCATTATAATGTGCTCCTCTTAGGTATAGCATAACGAAGAAGCAAGTGTGAGTTTAGATCCATTAACCATGGCCGAAACGTATTTGATTGCCGATATTGGAGCGACTAATGCTCGATTCAGGATGATTGGAGAGTTTGAAGGCCCAGGGAATTTAGTGCTAAGGACGATCGATTACAGCACTTCAGAGGAGCTCTTGTTGGCGGCGAAGAACGAGTTGCAAATTGAGAATCTGTCGGGTGCGATGCTCTCTGTTGCCGGACCTGTTAATAAGGATAGAGGCAGCGTCGTTCTCACTAATTCTGGGCACTATTTTTTGGCAGAAGAACTAGAAAAAACTCTTGGCTGCTCCGTGTGGTTTGAAAATGACTTTGTTGCTCTTGCCCATGGATTAGATCATTTCGTCGATTTACTTCAGCTGGGAGGAGATTCAACAAATGAGCTGGTATCCGCGGTCTTGGGTCCAGGTTCGGGCCTTGGTATGGCAACGATTTTGAGAGAAGAAAATTGTCTCAGAGTTCTGGCTTCAGAGGGTGGGCATGCGGATTTTGCTCCCGGATCTCATTTGGAGAGTGAAATATGGTCCGTTCTAGCAATGGATTCAAAATATGTTAGCTGGGAGTCGGTGCTTTCTGGAAATGGCCTGGTTCGACTATACGAAGCGATGTGTCGAGTATGGGGGTCTAAATCCTCAAACTATGAAGCCGAAGATATTACTCGCTTAGGTGTCTCCTTAGATGACCCTATATGCCACCAAACTCTGGAAACTTTTTATGGGATTCTCGGGTCGGTTGCAGGCAACTTCGCTTTGACTGTAGGCGCCTTGGGGGGAGTGTATCTTGCTGGCTCAATTGTTCCGGCAACTAGCGACTTCGCTTTAAAGAGCCCGTTACGCAGGAGATTCGAAGAGAAAGAGGCTCTGGAACAGCTTTTAAGCACTGTACCTATATTTATTATTAAAGATTCAAGCCCCGGTTTGATCGGGGTTGAACAGTGCTTGGAAAAACGGCTTAACCATCAATAGATTCATCCATCTGCCTGGGAACGCCCTCTGGCTTGAATATTTTGCCTGCGCGCCGCGACCTCCGTTTCTGGTCTGTGTTTCTTTGAGTGAATTCGGTTAGCTTCCTTTTCCCATTTCAGCCCATCGTGAAGCGTAGAGAGCCAGCCAGAATCCATTATCCGTCTGATTTCCGCTCGTGTAGCGGGATCAGTGGAGGCAATGTCCTGAGCCAATTCGATGCAGACACTGATGAGTTCTTTCTCCTCTACCACTCGATTTACCAAGCCCCAGTTCATCGCGTTTTCTGCGTCTAGAAAATTGCCTGTTAGGCTAAGTTCCTTTGCCCGATTAATTCCTATCAGTCTTGGTAATTTTTGTGACAACCCCCAACCTGGCACGACCCCAACTCTCGCGTGCGTATCCGCAAACTTTGCATTAGGCGTTGCAATCAGGAAATCGCACATTAGAGCAAGCTCAAACCCGCCCGTGATGGCAAATCCATTGACGGCTCCGATTACCGGTTTTCCGACTTCAGCGATCGATAGTTCGACATCTCGAGCCAGAGCTTTTTCTTTTTTGTCGACTTCTCCGCCTAGTTCTTTCAGATCAAGCCCAACAGAAAATGCTCGTCCTGCTCCGGTTAGAACGATTACCTGGGTTTGTGTGTCTTTAGCTAGCAGGTCAAAAGTTGAGCTAATGCTGTTTCTCAGTTCTGTTGATAGCGCATTCAAAGCTTTTGGTCGATTGAGAGTGACTAGGGTGACCGCGTCTAGCCGATCAATCTTTATAAGTTCGTTGTCCATAAGCGTTTTAGTATTTTGATTTTCTGGATTCTATCAATTGACTGCATGTGGTGGTGGGATTTTTTGATGGTTGCAAAATTCAAATTAACTTTCGTGCTCGAGCCGCCTTCGGTGATTTGTCGACAACATTGATTTACTATAACGGTGTATTGTTGATGCGAATCATATGATAAAAAAAACAAAGCAAATGGTTCTGATCGGCTGCGCTTGCTTGACTTCTTCCTGCAGCACGTTAATCAGTTCAGTGACACAAGGTTTTGCAGAAGACCTTTCGGTTGCGATTTTGGAAAGTGAAGATCTCGAGATGGTGAGAGATGGAGCGCCGGCCTATCTGATTTTGCTTGATGGCTTGATAAGTAATTCGCCTGATGACAAATTCCTGTTAAGACAGTCCGCTGTTCTGCATTCTGCTTATGCAGGTGCTTTCGTCGACGATCAGGACCGTTCAAAATTGCTAGCTGACAAAGCAAAAAATCTTGCGATTCGTGCGATCTGTTTGTCGCTTAAGGGTGGTTGCCAGATCGAGGATATGAATTATCGAGAGCTCACTGCGTGGTTGGAAGAGCAGCCCGATTCATCGATCGAATTTCTATATACATTGGCCAGCACTTGGATCGGCTGGATACAGGCGAACAGTGATGATTTTGACGCGATTGCCGATTTGTCGAAAGCAAAGGCGGTGATGCTTAAAGTGGTAGATATCAATGGCGTTTATGAAAATGGACAACCCTATCTCTATTTGGGTGCCTTAGAGACATTGGTTCCCCCTGGATTAGGCGGTAAGCCCGAAAAAGGGAAAGCCCACTTTGACCGGGCAATCAATATTTCGGAAGGACAGAATTTAATGTCGAAGGTGTTCTGTGCTGAAATGTATGCCAGATTGCTCTTTGATCGAGAGCTACATGACCGTCTTTTGACCGAAGTGCTTGAAGCTGAAGTGAAAGCACCAGGTTTTACTTTGATGAATGTAGTTGCTAAGAAACAAGCGAAGCAATTGTTATTGTCGGGAGATGATTATTTTTAACTACGTAAATAAGTATAAGTTTCTTCTTGTATTGGCCTTATTGCTTGCCGGTTCCGTTGAATCGGCGACTCTAAAAATAGCGACGCTTTCGCCAGAGGGATCGGACTGGATGAAAGTGTTAAGACTGTCTGCCAAGGAGATTGAGGAAAAAACTTCTGGGAATGTAAAGTTAAAAATTTACCCTGGCGGCGTAATGGGTGATGACAAGGCTGTTATGAGGAAAATGCGAATTGGGCAGCTGCAGGGGGCTGTTTTAACGTCTGGTGGCTTGGTGAATTCCTATAAGGACATCGGTATCTACGGTTTGCCAATGTTATTCCGGAGTCAAGCTGAAGTAGACCTGACACGTGCGCAGATCGATGAAGTGCTTATGGAGGGGCTAGAAGCAAAAGGTTTTATGGGGTTTGGGTTAGCAGGTGTAGGGTTTGCGTACCCGATGAGCCAAGTAGCGGCGACAAACGTTTCGGAGGTTAGGAAGATGAAAATCTGGACTCCTGATAACGATTTGGGAGCACTGACTGCGTTTGAGGCATTTAATATATCGCCGATACCGCTGCCTTATGGAGATGTTCTAATGGGGCTGCAGACAGGTTTGATCAATGGGATAGCAGCTCCTCCGGTAGGTACCCTGTTATTGCAGTGGCACACCCAGGTGTCCTATGCGCTGGATTTGCCGCTCCTGTATGTTTATGGCTCTTTTGTTATTTCAAATAAAGCCTTTAAAAAATTGAGTACTGAAGATCGTCAAACCGTTAGTAATGTTTTGAATGCTGCCGTTAATCAGGTTGACCGGGCGGCCAAGCAAGACGACCAGAAAGCAAAGAAAGCGCTCTCTGGACAGGGCATTTCCTGGCTTGCGCCTGTAAGTGACGACTTTGCTGAATGGGATAGGCTTGCTTCTACCGCGAGAAAGGCGTTGGTAGAAGATGGTTACGTCAGTGAGCCACTTTATGAACGCGTGGTATCGATCCTCGAAAAAATTCGGGCAGGTGATTAGTCGCATAATCAGGTCTATCGAACTGGTCGAAGAGTGGCTATTGGTGCTGCTGCTCTTTGGGATGATTGCTATTGCTGCGTCTCAAGTCATTTTAAGAAATGTGTTTGATATGGGACTTTTTTGGGGGGATGGCTCGGTTCGCGTCTTACTGCTTTGGGTGGCTATGTTCGGAGCGATGGTGGCCTCTCGCAATGACGATCATATTCGCATCGATTTGATTGGTCGGTTAATTCCGGAAGCTTACCAGAGAGCTCTGAGTCGGGTTTGCTGTTTATTCACGTCGATAGTTTTGGCGATTTTTGCGTTTTCAAGTGCCGAATTTGTCTATTTCGAATACCTTGACCAAACCAAAGCGTTTAGTCAGGTTCCGGCTTGGGTGTGCGAATTAATTATGCCGATCGGGGCTTCCACGATGTCCGTCAGATATTTCGTGTTAGTTGTAAAGCCTTAATGACCTGGTTGTTTATTTTCCTGATTATTCTGATGGCTTTGGGTGGTGCGCCGTTGTTTGCTGTCATTCTTGGTGCGGCTACCCTTGGTTTTTACACAAGTGAGATTGATCTGGCGATCATTCCAATAGAGGTATACAGGATTGTGGATACTCCTTTGTTGGTTGCGTTGCCTTTGTTCACTTTTATGGGTTATCTTTTGAGTGAATCCAACACATCTACTCGCTTGGTGAACTTGATTCAGAGTGTATTTGGATTCTTGCCCTCAGGTTTAGCGATTGTTGGGTTTTTGGTTTGTGCCTTGTTTACGGCTCTCACTGGTGCTTCAGGTGTGACTATTGTTGCTTTAGGGGCTTTGTTATTGCCTGCACTGCAACAAGGTGGATTTTCAGAGAAGTTCAGCACTGGCTTGGTGACGACATCCGGCAGTCTGGGATTGCTTCTCTTTCCCTCGGTGCCACTGATTCTTTATGGCGTTATAGCCCAGCAATTGGATGTTGGTGAGCCTTTTTCGATCATTGACCTTTTTGTGGCCGGAATAATTCCTTTGATCCTGATGCTAGGGATGTTGATCACCTATACCCTGTGGTTTCACCGCGGAGGCGAGATACCGACTGAGACTTTCAGATTTTCTAAAATTCGTGAAGCACTTTTCGATGCACGGTGGGAAATGCCGTTACCCATTCTTTTATTTGGGGGAGTAGCTTACGGGGTGTTCGCGATATCTGAAGCTGCGGCTGTTTCAGTCGTCTATGTCATTATTTCGCAGGTGTTTCTTTATAAGGACATTTCCATCAGACAACTGCCAGGGATAGCAACAAAGTCTATGGTAATGGTGGGCGGGATTTTATTGATTTTAGGAATTGCTCTTGCCTTTACCAGTTTTTTGGTAGACGCCGAGATCCCTCAAAGGCTTTTTGATTTTATCCAGACTTATATCGAAAGCCCTATCACCTTTTTGTTAATGTTGAATATTTTTCTTCTTGCACTGGGCGCTCTTCTGGATATCTTTGCAGCTATCGTCATTATGGTGCCCATCTTACTGCCTATTGCGGCAGGTTTCGGAATTCACCCGGTTCATCTAGGAATTATATTTTTGGCAAACATGCAGATCGGATACTTCACTCCCCCAGTGGGTATGAATTTATTTATCGCTAGTTATCGATTCAAAAAGCCCTTAACCGAATTGTATGCGTCCACATTTCCGTTTTTGGCTATAATGCTAGTTGCACTATTGGTGATTACCTACGTGCCTTTTTTAAGTCTATGGGCGATTGAATAATGCAGATAACTTATTCATTGGTTTTTTTTTGGATATTATGTTCTCTAGCTGGGAGTGCTCGTGCCAGTGACAATCAATATCGAGTTGAAATTCAGAAGGTTGACGAGTTTCATCAAGCGCTTCTTCAAGTGATGCAATCGGCGAACGCGACCGAGAGAGAGAAATTATTGTCTCCGAGAGTGAAGACTCTTTATGATGTGTCCAGCATTTCTCGCATTAGTGTGGGACGAGCATGGAGGTCGTTAACGGAGGGTCAGAAGGATGAGTTTGTTGAGCTGCTCACAGAATTAATCGTAGCTACCTATTCGGATCGATTCAGAGATTTTGACGAGCAGTACTTCGAGTTACTTGGAACCGAACCAATTAATAAGGGCGTTATTATTAAGACTGCTATTAACAAGCGTAATGAACAGTTGGCAACGCTTAATTATTACTTTCGCGGCGATCAAGTATTTAATGTGGTTGCCAATGGGATCAGCGATCTGTCTCTGCGCCGAGCTGAATATGGCAGCATCATCAAAGAGCAAGGCTATGATCAACTCGTGAATCAGATTAAAAACAAGACGAGCGAGATTAAGGCCTCAGATTAGCTTTGCAGATGCGTGTTTTTCTTTACTTGTTGGTGTGTTGTCTTCTCTCCGCTTGTATGACCGGTGCCTTAGAAAATAGGAATGTGGATGATCCCTATGAAGATTTCAATCGAAAGAGTTACCGATTTTCAGAGAGAATAGACACCAATTTCCTGGCGCCGGTAGCAAGAGGGTATGCTCGTGTGACCCCAGACCCGGTTGAGAAGGGCATAAGTAACGTCTTCAATAACTTTAACAATGTCCCTAGCGCAATGAACGGTTTTCTGCAGGGTAATTTGGAGACAGGTTTTAACGAGCTGAGCAGATTAGCAGTCAACTCGACTCTGGGGTTAGGGGGTTTAATCGATGTAGCAATGATCTGGGGTGTCAACGAGAAAAAAGAGGATATTGGTCAGACTCTAGCTGTCTGGGGAATCAAGGAGTCGCCTTTTATTTATCTTCCCATATTTGGCCCTACTACGCTCAGAGATATCCCAGTTCGGTTCGTTGGTATGTCGATGCCACGAGTTATTATTGGTGAGGACTTTCCCGGTTACGTGACAGCGTTACAAGTGGTCAGTCAGAGAGCGGATCTGATAGAGGTAATCGAGCAACGAGATTCGAATGCCATCGATGCCTATGCGTTTACGCGGGATGCCTATATCCAGCGACGGGCTTTTGAGATTTATAATGGAGATCCTCCGGTTGAAGATTTCTTTGACGACTTTGAAGAGGAATAAATAAGAATTCCGAGAGGGGCTAGGGAGACGACTTGTTTGATCGATGGTTAAGTAACTGGGTGACTTGGATAGTCAGTATTCCAAGAGCGACGTTGTTCGTGATCTCTCTTATCACCCTTGCCTTAGGTTGGGTGGCTGCCTCACAGTTCAAGATCAATTCAGATCTCACACAGTTAATTCGTCAAGAGGCGGACTGGCGAAAGGATTTCGACCATTTTCAAAAAGAGTTTCCTCAACTGACGAGAACAGCTGTTGTGGTGCTTAGTGCTTCTTCTTTGCAAAAATTAGAAAGTGGCACAGATCAGCTGATTTCCTATTTGGAAAAAAGGCCCGAACGATTCTCAGATGTTTTCGCTCCCGGGCATGATCAATTTATCCGCGATCGTATTTTTTTGTATATGAATTTGAATCAATTAGATCTGGCCGTAGACAGATTGGCCCAAGCACAGCCCTGGTTGAGCGCAGTTTCTAAAGATCCTAGTCTTATTGGTATTTTTCAACTTTTGACAGATGCTTTGGAAAACAATCCTCCTGAGCGTTTAGCAGAAATACTAAATGTAATTTCTGGCTCTATGGAGAACACCTTAAGTGGAGAACCTAACAAAATCTGGTGGGGTGACGAGATCTTCCCAATCGACGACACGAGATATCAGCTGGTCTATGTGAAAGCTCAATCAAATTATCTGGAATCGCTTCCCGATGCCGAGTTTATGGAGGAATTACGTTTGATGTTGGAAACATTGAACCTTCCCGACGGTGTCAGTGCGGCGTTGACGGGCGAGATACCGCTTCAACATGAGGAGATTGAGGCGGCAATCGACGGAGTTGCCCTAGCTGGCTGGATCGCTCTTTTGTTGCTGTTTATCGTGATGTTTGTAGGTGTCCGCTCCTTACGTATTATTCTTGGAACTTTTTTGCTGCTGGGTATTGGGGTCACCTGGACGATCGGTTATGCGCTCTTGTCGGTGGGAGAGTTCAATACGCTGTCCTTGATTTTTGTAGTAATGTTTTTTGGGCTTGGTGTGGACTTTGCGCTTCATTACTCGCTTAGATTTCAGGAGGCAGTTAGCGAGAATATTCAGAAATCTGAAGCACTCGTTCAAAGCAGTAAAAGTGTTGGTAGAGCGATATCACTTGGAGCAATTACCACTGCAATTGGTTTTCTAGGGTTTTGGCCAACCGATTATCAGGGCTTGGCAGACCTGGGGATTATTTCGGCTGGCGGAATGTTGATTGCCTGTTTTCTTGCTTTCACTTTTTTGCCTGCGTTTTACGCAGTTATTGGTTCTCCAAGATCTTCTGGTGTGGTTTTACCATCCAGTGACCGGATAGTTGCTTGGCTGGTTGGGCGCAAACGCCTGGTGATCGGATCTTCGCTGGTAGTTGCTGGTTTGGCTGCTAGTCAGGCAGTCCAGCTTCAATTTGATTACAGTGTGCTGGCACTGAAGGATCCAGAATCGGAATCTATGAGTGCTCACAGGATTCTTCAGCAAGAGGGAATCTCGACGGATTACAGTTTGTTCGTTGTTCAAGAGCAGAGTGCGGATAAGCCAGCTCTGATGGCTTTAGAGACAGTAAAAGATGTGACTGTTGTCGAGGATCTGATTCCTCAGGATCAAGAAGAAAAACTGTTTGTGGTAGAAGATCTCCAATTGATGCTTTTCGATTCGTTGGAAATAAGTAACGATTCTCCAGACCCCTCATTGAAGGAAATCAAGGATTCGAGTTTGAAGCTTGTTGCTAAATTGGAATCCTTGATGATGGAGGATTCTGCTATTCCACGAGAGGTGCTAGAAACGCTACGAACCCATCTTGTGGCGATGCAACAAGCCTCGCAAGAACAATGGATGAATCTTCAAGCGGGAGTGATCGATGATCTTTTGGAGCAAATTCAGAGCATTCGCCGTCGACTGGATTTAGATCAGGTGGAGCTAGAAAATCTGCCCGCCTCGGTTACAAGTAGGCTCGTCTCTGAAAATGGGCAAAAGCTGTCAGTGATAGTTCCATCGCAGGATATGGATTCGATAGTTAACCTATCATCATTTATAGAAAGTGTTCGATCATTGACGCCGACGGCTACGGGTCGACCCGTGATTGAGTGGGGCGTTGGCACTTTAGTGGTGAATTCTTTTCAAACAGCACTTCTTTTGTCTGCCTGTTCTATTTTGCTGATTTTGTTATTAGCGCTGAGAGATTTACTAGCGGCTCTTGTTGTTCTGGTCCCGCTGCTGTTGGCGGCGTTGCTTACCTTTGGTATAGCAGTGTTCGCCGGCATCTCCATTAATATGGCAAATATTTTGGTGTTGCCGTTGATATTTGGGCTTGGCGCCGCAAGTGGTATTCATGTGGTCGATCGTTACCTAGGAGAACAGGATGTGACCCAGCTGATGAATTCTAGTACCCCAAGAGCGGTTGTGTTATCAAACCTCACAACAGTAGGAGCTTTCGCATCGCTTTCCATTTCAGCACACCAAGGAGCCGCGTCGGTGGGAATATTGCTCACGATAGCAGTTTGTCTTCTCTTGCTGTTTACTCTTTTCTTACTGCCTGTTTTGCTGCATGGAATGAAGACTCGGAGGAACTAAAGATTCGAGAAATACCCGCTACGGATACATTCATTGGATATGGTGACGACAATGATAATTGAAAATTATACTGTCGATTTTGAGGTTGCTGGCCCTGGTCTTTACGAGATAACGGAAGAGCTAAATAGAAGATTAAAGGCATTGCAGGTCGAATCAGGGCTAATGACACTTTTCATCAAACACACCTCAGCCAGTCTGCTGATCCAGGAAAATGCTGATCCCAGCGCAAAAAGAGATTTAGAGGCTTGGTTAAATCGGCTGGTACCAGAAAGTGACGCCCTTTACAGTCATATCGCGGAAGGACCAGACGATATGCCAGCTCATATCAAAGCCATGT
>CAJWGQ010000019.1 GCA_913041025.1 uncultured Gammaproteobacteria bacterium
GTTTTCGAGTTGGGGCCACCGGCTTCGAAAGATCGTCTATTTCTGACTCGCTCCAATGTTGTTCGATAAAAGCGACTATGGTTTTTCGGAAGGTCAAAACCTCTTGAGATAGAGTTAAATTCATCGCTTGATTATATATTAGGAAAGCCAATTTCAACGTAATTAAAGAATGTATCCGTCAATCTAGTTGAGATTCTTATATACTAATGTCCCTGAATGCTCCTAAAGCAATAGATACATACAAAGGTGATCGAAAAATGACTCCAATTAAGCCTTTTCACTCATTTTCTTTTATTTGCCTTCTGATGCTATTAGCAAGTTCCTGCTCACAAAGTCCAACTGAAGCGAAGGTAGAAGTGAATAAAAGCCCCAATGACGATCGCGAATATCAATATTTGTTACTAGACAACAAACTAAGGATCGTCCTGATCTCCGACCCCGAAGCCGAAAAATCCGCCGCCTCTTTTGCCGTCTTTAGAGGAAGTCTACATGATCCTGATAATCGGCAGGGCCTGGCTCACTTTTTTGAGCATATGCTTTTTATTGGGACCAAAAAATACCCGGAGCCGGACAGCTTCCAAAACTTTATCAATGCTAATGGAGGGGGCACCAACGCATATACCTCAAGTGACCATACAAACTACTTTTTTGATATCAAGAATTCTGCTTTCAAAGAAGGTCTCGATCGATTCGCTCATTTCTTCATCAACCCCTTACTATCGGATGAATATGTAGACCGTGAAAAAAACGCGGTGCATTCTGAATACCAGATGCAGAAAAAGGAAGATAGCTGGCGTCAATTCATGACCAGTAAACTTGCAATGAATCCTGAGTATGCGGGCAGCAAATTCTCTATAGGCTCTTTGGATACACTCTCCGGCGACGTCAGAGAAGAGTTAAAGAAATTCCAAACAGAGCAGTATTCTGCGGATCAGATGGGCGTGGTAGTTTTATCAAACGAACCCTTAATCGATATGCGGAACTGGATCGAGCCACTGGTCAGCTTGATCCCCAACAGAGAGTTGGGTGACGCCCCGATCGATCAGGAAATGCTGCTCTCTAACGAATTGCCGATCACAATTTACTCGAAACCCATTAAGAACAAATACAAAGTTGAATACAACTTTCCTATACCTAGCATTTTGAACACAACAAATGTTAAGCCTGAACAATACATTACAAACCTACTAGGTCATGAAGGGAGCGGCAGTCTACATAAGCTGCTTAACTCTTATGGCTGGATCGAGTCTTTGAGCTCAGGTGCTGGGGCAACCGACCGCACAAATAGTTCCATTAACGTCTCTATCTCATTAACTAAAGAAGGCTCGCTACACGTTCCCGAAATAACTTCCTTACTTTTTCAATACATAGAGATTTTAGAACAGCAACAACCACTAGAATGGCTTTACGATGAACAGGCTGTCGTGGCAAATCTGGCTTTTGAATTCCAAGAAAAAACCGGAGCGCTTCAATATGTATCTAGACTCGCCCCTAACCTTCAATACTACCCGCCTGAGGAAATCATCACCTCCTCTTACTTAATGAATCAATTTGATGGCCAGCTCATTTCCGAGTTAGTCTCTTACTTAAGAAAAGACAACGTGTTAATTGAGGTGATCAGTCCAGAAGCCTCTACCGAAAATGTCGAGAAATGGTTTGAAGTTCCCTATACGCTCAAAAAGAATCATATCGATGTGTCTCCGCTTCAAACCGATGAATTATTCTTACCCAAAGCCAACCCTTTTCTTCCGGAAAATTTGGTTCTGTTCGATGGCGATAACAAGCCGATCCAGCAATTTGACCAGAACAAGAATATTAGAATTTGGATGGACCAAGACCTTGAATTCGCAACCCCCAAGGGCAGCATCTTTCTGAGAATCAACCTGGAAAATGGTCTGATGACCGCCGAAGATCGAGTATTTGCTCATCTTTATCGAGGCGTCGTTGCTGACGCATTGAACGAAACCGTTTATCCGGCCTATCTAGCAGGGCTCAGAGGACAACACAGCGTGAGCGATAACGGGTACGAAATTCAAATTACTGGGTTCAACGCGAAACAGCTAACGTTGTTAGAAGTAATACTCAAAAATCTAATGGCGAGTCCGGTCGAACCAGATCGGTTTGACGTCGTTAAATCAAATCTGGTGCGAAATTGGCTAAACAGTGGAAAAAACTACCCCTATCGCCAAGCTATAAATGCCATATCTGAGATTTTAATTTCAAACCGATGGCCTGCTAAGGATCTAGCAAAGATCGCTCAGAATGCGACAGCAGAACAACTGACCGATTGGAGAAACCGCAAACTCAACAAAGTCTCCGTTGACGCGCTGCTGCACGGCAATGTTAACCAAAAAACAAAAAGCGACTTAGAAACTCTTCTCCTTGATCATCTTGTTATTAATCAGGTCGAACCCCAGAAAGTCGAAGTTGAGGAAATAAATGAATCGCTGCTACTAGAATTAGACATTGATCATAATGATTCTTCCATGGTCATTTATCTGCAAGACAAGGATGAAAAAATTCGTTCAAGAGCGATTAGCACGCTGGCTGGACAGATGATCAGCACGCCATACTTTTCAGACCTGAGAACAAATCAGCAACTTGGTTACGTAGTCAGTGCAGGTTCCCGAATGATGGAGGAGCGGAGTGGTTTGATTTTCTTGGTTCAGTCTCCTGCTCAGGGAGCGGATCACCTCGAGCAAGCAACTCTATTATTTATCGAAAACTATCGCACTAAACTGGCGACGATGGAGGATTCAGAATTTTCTCAGCATAAAGAAGGTTTAATCAATAATTTACTGCAGAAAGACAAAAATCTCACTCAAAGAAGCAAACGTTACTGGAGTGACCTTAAGAGGGGAAAACTTGACTTCAATACCCGGGAACTTCTTGCTGCTGAAATAGAGAGCTTGCAAATCTCAGAAATAAAGTCTTACCTTGAAGAAGTTGCAACGAATCTCAATCGCAAGAGACTACTAGTCTATAGTCGAGGTAAATTCAATTCAGCACCTAGCGCAGGGCGAAGACTTAGCGATAGCAGGATTTTCAAGTAATCCCCGAGCCAATTCTTCGCCGATAGGGCGGTAGCGTATTTAGCAATAGCTTTCCGTAAGACTTAGTAACAATCCGTCTATCCAGAAGCGTAATTTTACCGTAATCGTGCTCATTTCTGATCAACCTTCCGCAAGCTTGAACCAGTTTTAGAGCTGCGTCAGGCAGAGACATTTCGTAAAACGGATTTCGACCCTGACTCTCCAAAAATTCTGCCACTGTCTGGTCTATAGGATCGTCAGGCACGGCAAAAGGGATTTTTGCAATAATCACATGACGGCATAGATTACCCGGCAAATCGAGTCCCTCTGCAAAGCTGGCTAGTCCGACCAAAAAAGAAGACTTACCTTTCAGCACATTTTCTCTGTGGCGAGAAATTAACACTTGCTTAGCGTCTTCACCTTGCACTAACAACGATTGAATTAACGAGTCTGGTAATAACCTCACTACACCATTTAACTGGCGCCAAGAAGTAAACAATATCAGAGCGCTTTGATCCTCATTTATGAGGCCCGGCAACAGCTTCGCCACCTCTTCGGTATGCGCATCAGAGTCACGAGGATCGCTCACAAGGTCAGGAACGCATAAGGTCGCAACTTCGGGAAAGTTGAATGTACTGACTAGCCGAAGCTGTTTGACTGTATTGTCCAAACCAGATTGACTAAGGAACCGAGAGAACATTCCTCCAACGGTGAGTGTTGCTGAGGTACATATAGCGGCATAACATTCTTGCCATAAAAGATCGTTTAATATTTCACCCGGCTCGATTGGAGCGGAGAACACGTCATAATATGAATCATTATGAGAAACCCAACGCGCTCGTGGCGGGTTATTTGAATCATCCAATGCGTAATCCTTGACCAGATCCAACAAAGACCTCGATCGCAAAGCCAGCCCCCCGATTTGGGCTAACCAATTTCCCGCTACACCTGCTTTAATTCCATCAAATTCTCCCGCTACTGCCTCTTGAACTTTTGCGTAAACCTTATCAATCAATGACGCCAAGTTCTCCGAGTGAGGACCAAGATCTCGAAACTTAGAGGAAATTTGAGTAGGTACTTTTCCTAAAGGAAATCGATGTAACCCTCTCCCCTCATCCTTATCTATAAAATGCAGTTCGGGTAGCAAGGCACTGATTTCTTCAATAATCTGCTGAATCGGTTTTATAGAAACACTTACAGAAGATGCTAAGTCAACAAACTCTGCAGGACGAGAGAATTGTTGAGTCATGGTTCCTAGTGTATTAACAACCGTATCAAGCCACTGCAGCGTACCCGTAACACCAGAGTGCAACGTAAAGTGGTTTCTGGTTTTCTCTGCAATATGATGCGCCTCATCAATAATGTAAATACAGGAAGCAGGCTCCGGCAAGATAACTCCTCCCCCCAACGCCAAATCAGAAAGCAGCAAGTCGTGATTGGATATTATGACATCTGCTTTTTCTAAACTTTCCCTAGCCCTAAAAAACGGACACTGACTAAAAAAGGCACACTGATTATTCGTGCAACCTCTATGATCATTTGTAAGAGGTCGCCAATCTTTGTCGTCCAGGTTACCTTCCCAGCTATCCACTTCTCCATTCCATTTGCCCGCGCTAAAACGCCGGAGCATTTCTTGGTAAATCATAATTTGATCTGAGCCTACCTCATCGAGAAAGGGCATTTCCTCTTGGCTCGCCGATCTCAAATAGTCATCGAGTCGCTTTATACAAAGGTAGCGACCACGCCCTTTAACTAAGTCATAAATAAACTCTAGCCCTGCATGGTCTTGGACATCGGGCAAATCTTTAAGATAAACCTGTTCCTGAAGATTGACGGTGGCAGTAGATATCACCAATTTTTTACCCAAGGTCTGAGCAATTGGTATAGCCGCAAGGCAGTAGGCAACTGTTTTACCCGTGCCTGTTCCAGCTTCCACCACAGCCAACAAGGAATCGCTTGACCCCAAGGATCGAGCAATAAATGCAATCATCTCGCGCTGGGTTTTTCTCGGTGAGAACTGGTTAGCAGAGAGCCAATCTCGATAGGCTTCCTGAATTGTTGCTTTAATTTCCTGGCTAAGTCCGCCCTCCATCAAACAACACCGACGTAGATCTTATCAGCAACATCATTAATGAAATTTGGATAAGTTGAACAATGAAAACTTTCGCAGAAACTATCGAAGAGAAGCCCCTAAAATTTCTCGGGCAATTACGTGTCTTTGAACCTCACTAGGTCCTTCTCCAATGCGTCGGATGCGCATTTCACGAAACCATCTCTCAAAAGGTAGGTCTTTAGCGACCCCCAAACCACCAAACATTTGCATACAACGGTCCACCACTCGACCACCAGCCTCAGTAGCAACCAGCTTTGCCATCGCAGCTTCCTTTCGAAAATTCTCCCCTCTCTCAGCCTTGGCAGCGGCCTCAAGAGTGATCCACAACGACTGCTTAATGTCGATTTCATTATCTACCAACATCCATTGAATCGCTTGCCTACTCGATAAAGGCGCACCGAAAGTCTCTCTTTGCGGCACATACTCTAACGCCATTTCTTGAGCTTTTATGGCGACGCCAATGCATCCTGCCGCGTAGGGAATTCTCTGCCTCGTTAGCCGGTCATTTGCAATAGCAAAACCTTTGTTAACCTCTCCCAATATGTTTTCATCGGGAACTCGCATGTCTACAAACTGCAACTCAGTAGCATAGTGGGCAGATCGCAGAGTGTGCACCACACGACGAACATGAAACCCAGGTGTATCGGTATCGACTATAAAACAGGTGACGCCATTTCTTCCTTTGTCCGAATCAGTTCTCGCAAAAACCAATCCAAAGTTAGCTCTGTCCGCACCACTAATCCACAACTTGCTGCCATTGATAACCCAATCGTTTCCTTCTCGAACGGCTTTTGTTTGTATGGCACGAGCAGGATCAGAACCTCCAGATGGTTCAGACAAACCAAAAAAACCTCGTTTCTCTCCCCGTAGCGTCGGGTACAGATACCTTTCTTTTTGCGAATCTGTTGCTTCAAATAACTGGGCTAAACCAGCACCCCCAAAAGTACCGTAACAAGGGGAGTACAGCCCTGCACGATGTTGTGACATCTCAACAGCCATCAAGGTGCGCGTGACCAGATCTATTTCGGGACCGCCATACTCTGGTGGAATATCCAAACCATACAAACCCATGGATCTTGTTTTTTCGACAAGGCGCTCGCGATCATCAGGCTCTAGTTCATCCGCATCAGGATCAAGGTTAGGCTCCAATGGAAGGATCTCCTCTCGCACAAATTTGCGGACCATGCCAATAATCATGTCTTGTTCTTCTGTGAGTTCTAGTTTCATGTTAATCCGGACTAAGTCTTCCCAAGTTAATTGTTTCATTCTCCTTTGGGCCTTGCCCATGATCAAATTGATAAATCATCATCAGCTCTTTATAACGACTCCAGTACCCAGTCGTTACCTCCCAGCGAACAAATGCCGCTTCATCAAACTGTTCCGAAGATTTCAGGACTTCGCCTTTCAATCCGAAGTGGCTCTTTGCCCCCGCGAAACCTATGTAGATTATTTCTTTGTTCGAGTCCGCTAGCTGAAACACCCCCATATTGCCTTTGAGTCGTCGCATCGCTTCAGAAACTGCGATCCATTCCTTGTCCAGCCGAATACTCAATCTAAATCCACTTCCCGTTTTTGCTTCGGCATAATCGAAATCTCCATCGGATCAAATTGGTCCATATCAATATCAATCAAGTACGGTCCTTCTTCTTGCATCGCGAGCTCCAAAACTTCTTCGAACTCATCAACAGCTCCAACTCTCTTGGCCGGAACGCCCATACTTCTAGCCATTTTTGCGAACGCTATTTTACCAAGGTCCGTTTCGTTGATTCGCCCAAACCGATTGTCCTGCAACCATCTTAGCACTCCGTAACCCGAATCATTGAAAACGCAAACAACTACGGGCACTTTATACTGAGCGGCCGTAGCCAGTTCGGTAGCGTGGAACATAAATCCACCATCCCCATGTATTACGATAGTCTTTTTCCCAGTCGCAATCGCAGCACCTATACTCATTGGAAAACCAGGACCAATAGCTCCAGAGGTAGGGTTAATCGACGTTCTGGGCAGATAAATCGGGAATTGCTGGTTACCCCAGTTGTAAGCAGAAATCGTTTGATCTCGAACAAACAATCCATCCCTGGGTAATTTAGAACGAATAATATCCATCACCTGTGGCCAATCCTTCCCCAATCTCGCGCGCATTGCTGTCTGTACGCCCTCTCTAGCCTGAAAGAGTGCCTCATTGAATTGACTATCATTCTGAGAGATATCCGATAACAGGGGTTTCAATTGAGTTAACGCTGATTTCGCGTCACTTAACACACCAATATCTGCCTTGTGCGTTCTTCCAATCATAGTTCCATCGATATCTATCTGGATTAATTCTCCAGGTGGGGTTTGCTCATGAAATTGGCCATCCACTCCAACAGCAAATTTGGTTCCGATCGCTATGGTCAGATCAGCATCTTGAATGGCACTGTAGATTCCAGCGCTATTGTAGTAATTGCCCATACATAGGCGATGATCCTCCGGCAGAACTCCGCGACCATCGACGGTTGTTAGCACTGGCGCATCTAACTGCTCAGCAAGCTGACACAGCTCTCGGGTTGCTTCGGAGCTTATAACGCCGCCCCCGACCACGAAAATCCGTTTCGATGCATCTTTTATTTTATCGGCGACTTTCGAAATAACCGAGGGGTCTGCTTCAAAGAGGTTGCCGCCAGGCAATTCGATAGCAACCTTTTTCGCTTCAGCATATTGCAAATCTATCGGAATTTCGATTGCGCCTGGCTGAGGTCGTCCAGTAAACATATCGGAAACCACCGCTTGAAAGGAATCCGCCAGCTGACTGATATGTCTAGGACTTTCAACTCGCCTACAGACGGAAGACAACATCTGAATTTGTTTTTCTGCCTCATGAACGTATGACAGGCCTTTACCATAAAAAGTGGTGTCAGCTTGCCCCGTAATCACTAGGACCCTGGAGGATCCAAATTGAGATTCGTATAAACCGGTTACCGTGTTTGAAGTTCCCGGACCCGTCGAAGCAATCATTACTCCCAGCTTTCCAGTCGCTCGAGCGTAACCGTCGGCAGCATGTGTACCGGCCTGTTCATGCCTCACATCAATAATCTTTGTTTTACCAAGACGATTAATTGCATCGAGAAGCGGCATATTATGGATACTAACAATGGCAAAGGCGTGCTCTATCCCTAAAGAAGCGAGGGCGTCAGCCACGAAGTCTGCTCCGATATAACTCATAAAAATCCTCCCTACATTACTGCTCGCTTGATTTTTAAAATTAGCAAGAACCAAAAACCAACTTTAAACGTACCCAAACTTGCTTACTTGAAGCAACACCGTATCGATTCAGTGATTAATCTCTCTTAAGAAAGATCTCTACATAAACGAATGCAGGGTGTTTATTTCTCTCTCACCACCCTGTTAGACAATATTCCTATCGGCTTTACTTCAATTTCTATCAAATCCCCTTCATCCATAAACACGGGAGGATTACGTGCAACGCCCACTCCTCCAGGGGTTCCCGTCACGATTACGTCTCCTGCTTCAAGCTCGACAAAAGTGGAACAATACTCGATGAGCTCCTCAAACCCATGCACCAATAACTCGGCTTTAGCATTCTGCATGACCTCCCCATTTAGGCGCGTAGTTATCTCCATCTGGCTTAGATCCCCGATCTCATCAGGGGTCATCATCCAAGGACCAAAAGCTCCCGTATCAGCAAAATTTTTGCCGGGAGTAAATTGACTCGTGTGTCTCTGGTAATCTCGAATACTTCCATCATTGTAAATACCGAACCCCGCCACATGAGACAAAGCTTCAGACCGGCTAATTCGCCTGCCATTTGAGCCTATTACCATGGCAATTTCCCCTTCGAAGTCGAAAGATTGCGACTCTTTAGGCCTTACCATTGGTTTAGAGTGAGCGGTCTGAGCGGCCGCAAACCTTACAAATATCGTTGGGAACCCTTCACCTCCTCTGCCAGTTTCTTCCTGGTGAGCCTTATAATTGAGCCCTACACACAATATTTTTTTCGGATTTGTGATGGTCGGCGCATATTCAACATCCTCCAACGATAAGTCGGCGGCATCACCACATTCACCAGCTAGAGTAGCCAAATCAGTGGACTCCAACACCTGTCTTAAATCACTGAAGTCGCCTCTTTCTCCAGCGTCCACGACACCAGAACCATCACTCGTGATGTAACCAAAAGTGAGCTTTTGGTTACGATAGAAAGATAACCATCTCATACTCTGCCTCTAATCAATCGTTAAACATGATCACGCTTCTAGCGACCTCTCCCGTTTCAAGGGCAGCCATTCCTTCATTGATATCTGATAACTGGATTCGATTAGATACCAAATCATCCAAATGCAAACGGCCTTGAAGATAAAAGTCGACAAATCTTGGCATGTCGACCCGAAATCGATTGGACCCCATCATTGATCCTTGAATCTTTTTCTCCGAGAGAAAGTCTACTCCGTGAATTGTCACCATATCTCCAGGAGGAATCATTCCTATAACAGTCGCTGTTCCTCCTGCTCGTAACATTTGGAAAGCCTGCTCTGCCGCAACTTTCAGCCCAATCGCTTCGAAGGAATAATGAACACCGCCACCGGTCATTTCAATTACCTCTCCCACGGCATTTCCATCTCTCGCATTAACAGTATCAGTTGCTCCAAACTTTCGCGCTAACTCCAATTTCGAATCAACCATATCAATAGCTATTACCCTTGCAGCACCAGCTATGGCCGCACCGTTTATCGCAGACAACCCAATACCACCACACCCTATCACGGCAACCGTACTACCTGGCTCTACGCCAGCGGTATGAATAACCGCACCAACCCCTGTAGTTACTCCACAACCAATGAGGGCAGCTCGATCCATCGGCATATCCTCTCGAATTTTCACGATCGCATGTTCATGCACCAACATTTGCTCTGCGAAAGAACCGAGCTGGGCAAACTGAGTCAGGTACTGGCTTTCTTTACTTAGCCTAGGTTCTTCTTCCTTAGAGCGATTCGTTTCAGGTTCCTGGCATAACGACAAATGACCTGTTAAACATTGTTCACAATGTCCGCAAAAAACAGATAAGCAAGTAATTACGTGATCTCCGGGCTTAACGTAGTGGACATCACTACCTACTTCCTCAACCACTCCTGCACTTTCATGACCCAGAACCATGGGAACTTGCCCTGGATAAGTACCATTAAAAAAATGCATGTCGCTATGACAAATACCAGCCGCACCGGTCCGGATCAACACCTCTCTCGGACCAGGCTTTGATACCTGTATCTCCTCGATCTCCATCGGAACGTTAACTTCGCGAAAAACAGCTGCTTTCATAACAAACTCCCCTCTCAACATTGAACTCAGAGTTTGCCACATTCACAGACACCGACAAAGCCCCCAAAATCAGGTGCTATTAGTTAAAATTGGTGCAGTTTCCCATCGATAATCAAATTTGCAGCTCGGATAGCGCTTTCTAAGCCTTCTTCTTTCGCTTTGCCGGTACCCGCAATATCAAACGCTGTGCCATGATCGACAGAAGTTCTCACGAACGGAACTCCTAAAGTAGCCGTAATTGACTCGTGAAAATTATGGACCTTGATCGCTATATGACCCTGATCATGATACAACGCCAAAACCACATCGAACTCCCCATCGATGGTCCTATAAAAGACAGAATCTGAGGGTATCGGACCAGCCACGTCAAAACCTTCACCTTGAGACTCTATAATGGCAGGACCAATCTCCTCAATCTCTTCTCTTCCAAGCAATCCACCCTCACCGCCGTGAGGATTCAACGCTGCGACTGCAATTTTCGGATTCGCTAATCCCCATCCGTTGAGGGTGTTATGGATCAATTCAATTTTCGACGAGATATTCTCCTTGGTGACATACCGCGCCGCTTCAATCAAAGACTTATGAGTCGATAGATGGGCAACTTTCAACCCAGGCGTCATTAACATGGTGGCTGTCCAATTGACACCGGCCAATCGAGCCAAAATTTCCTGATGGCCCATATCGTCTATAAAGCCAGCAGCATGAATTGCCTCTTTATTCAAAGGACAGGTAACCATTCCAGAAATTTCTTTTGCCAAGCAAGCCAACCCTGCTCTCTCAACGGACTCCACAGCTATGTGGCCACAGTCCGATTGAACTTCTCCGTAGCGAAAGTCGCTGGGTTTTTTCAAACCGATATCCAAAAAGTTCAAACCCGTTCGAGCTTGTGCAAAATCCTCTATCGAATTTATTGGAGGCAAGGTCAAACCGCAGGATAGCGCGCCCATTTCGATGGACCACTCGCATCCTACGAACACAACACAACCACTTTGGATGGGAGAACTTTTCGCAATAAACTTGGCGGCTATCTCTGGACCTACCCCGGCGGGGTCGCCAAGAGTAATTGCTATAATATTTTCCTTCACTAAACCCCCGTATGGGCTTTCAGGTCAATTCATAAGCGGCTTTAGAAACAGAGCCCCTGATCTCTATAATATTTCTGTTGAATCTAGAGTCAGACCGAAACCTTCAACTCCTAGATATCTAACTTCTCTCCCTGCGATCAACCGAATTTTAGATAACCCTAAATCTTTAAGAATCTGTGCTCCAACACCGATCTCAAGCCACTCTTTTTTTCGCTCTTCCTCTTTTGTTTGCTCGACTAGCAATTGCTGAGGCACTCCCACATACCCTGTTCTTAGATATATCAAAACGCCCCCTCCAAGCGATTCGATGCGGTTCAAGGATGCTTCTAGCAAATTCGTGTCTTGTCCTCCTTGTGGACCAAAAACGTCCTCAACGAGTTTTTCCCGGTGAATTCGAACGGGAACAGAATCTAGCTGTTTTATATCACCGAACACCAACGCGACGTGTTCTCCGTCCTCAAAGCGGGTCCTGTAACCATAAGCTTTCGCCGGACCAATTCTAGTAACCACTTCAAATTCATAACTTCTTTCGATTAATTGTTCTCTAACCTGTCTATAAGCGATCAAATCAGCAATCGAAATAATCTTGAGCTGATGTTCCTTAGCAAATTCAAAAAGTTCAGGTAGACGCTGAACCGTTCCATCATCATTAACCAACTCTGCTAGAAGCCCAACTGGCGGAAGCCCAGCAAGAGCCGCTAAATCAGTTCCGGCTTCAGTGTGCCCTGAACGAACCAGCACGCCTCCTTTTCGAGAAACAAGCGGAAAAATATGTCCCGGTCGAACAAAGTCTTCGGCTGCCACATTACTGTTCGTTAAAGCCTGAACTGTGGCTGCTCGTTCCTCTGCAGATATTCCTGTCGTCAGACCTTTTTTATAATCTATTGAAACGGTAAATGCTGTACTCATAGGCGCGTCATTCTTCGCCACCATCGGATCCAAATGCAAACTGCCCGCTTGCTCTTCGAGCAAAGGAGCACAAAGAATCCCACTTGTATGTCTTATCATAAAGGCGACAGCCTCGGGAGTCGCCTTGCTGGCCGCCATGATTAAATCACCTTCATTTTCACGATCATCGTCATCGGCGACCACAATCATTTCTCCAGCGGCAATGGCCTTTAGAGCATCTTCGACCGTATTAAATTCAGCGTTCATTTAACTTCTTACCGAAAAGCCTGCGAGACTAACACAAAGAGAAGAGCGACTCATAGTTATATGGCCTCAACCGCCCTTAGCTCCTCAATTTCTTTGCCGCTAAGTCCCAGCATTTCTTCCAGAATATCACTCGTATCTTGGCCCAAGTCCGGGACGGGTTTTAAGGGCGGCGGTGATTGGCCTTTAAATCGCAAAGGCGTACTCATCAAAACCGTCTCTCCCAACATCTCATTATGAGACCAGTGTAGCGACCCTCTTTCATGCATATGCGGATCAGAAACAACATCGGCCAAGCCGTGCACGGGCGCACAAATCACTCCGTGTTCCTGAGCCTTTTTAAAAATTTCGTCCTTCGATAATTCTTTCGTCCAGCTCGTAATTAACTCATCAAGTAACTCCATATTCGAGCTCCTTGATTTCATATCAACAAAGCGAGAGTCATCAGCAAGCTCGGGCCGACCCATTGCGTCACAAAGTTTTCTCCAGTGGCCATCTCGAATACAGATCATCGCGACATGCCCATCTTTGCTTTCGTAAACATTATAAGGGGCAGCGGACAAGCCCGGATGTCTGTTTCCAGTTCGAGGCTTTTGTTCTCCCGCTAAAAAATAGGCTCCTAGAGCAGTGGTTAAAGTAGGGAACACACAATCTTGCATCGAGATATCTAGTACTGCACCTAAGCCAGTTTGCTCTCTTTGAAACAATGCGGATACGATCCCTCCATAAAGGTGCACCCCACCCAAAAAATCGCATAGCGCCGCTCCAGCTTTCATTGGCGGGCCTGGATCCTCTCCAGTAATACTCATGACTCCGCTCATCGCTTGTATTGTAATATCCATCCCCAGGTAGTCCCTATATGGACCACCATCACCATAACCGGTACTAGCTGCGTAGATTAGCTTTGGGTTAATTTCCAACAGGTCTTCGCTACCCAACCCATAATTTTGGAGTGTTCCCGGAGCAAAATTTTCAAGTAACACATCAACCTCAAGAACCAGCCGCTTAAGAAGTTTCTGTCCTTCATCGCTCTTTATATTTAACGTTAGGCATTCTTTACCACCGTTTAGCATAGAAAAGGGATAGCTTGCCGAAGTGGCCTGAGCTCGCGTCCTGAGAGGCTCACCAACTCTGGATTCCACTTTAATTACTCGAGCTCCCGCTTGAGCTAATAAAAATCCACAATAGGGCCCGTTATAGACCTGACCGAAGTCAAGGACGGTGACACCCTTTAAAGGTTCGGCAATACTCATATTCCTCTCTCATCAATTTTCTATTCCTTCGGTTTAACAATAACTGGAACCCTAGATGTCGCCAACTGATAAAAAATTTGTAATGGCAAAGCCAAAAAACAATTGCTTACTCTTAGCCTCATCTTCAGCCAAATTTCCCAGGAACCGACTTGGAAAAACGTCAAAGAGTGGTAGGCTAACTCCCGGCCTTCGTCCTGACTCCACGGCAACAGTCACATAACCCATAGCGAAAGAGTTAACGAGATTGGACATACATTGCTATTGCAAAAAATTTAACGCTACTGCATCCGGAGCACCTCTATTTTTGTATGATGCAAGCCAGGAATTTGAGCTGGAAGAAACCAGAGTTCTCCACGTCGGTTACCACAAAGATGCCTTGGTTAGATTTAATGATAGCGATAATGAAGAACGTGAAGATATATCCAACAACATCAAATGGAAATTTTGCACGAAATGTAACAGCCGGATGTATCACGAGTCCCAAAAACTACCCGGCGTTCTAGTTTTTACTGTGTCCTTTTCAGCCGCAAAAGCCTCTGGCTTGATCAAAGACGGACAGGCGATATCGAAGGGAGACCTCGCGGGTTCAAATATCTTTTAACATGAGTTCTTATCGATGGCGCGCCCGCAGGGACTCGAACCCCGAACCCCCAGGTTCGAAGCCTGGTGCTCTATCCAGTTGAGCTACGGGCGCAGCACGGTCGATCGACGCTGAATCTTGCCTCAGCTATTGACTTGGATCAACAAATAATCAACTACGTAGAAGCTTACCCGACGTAGCTCCTGTGTATTCATTGTTTTCCAATAAAATGTCACCATTGACTATGGTGTTCTTAATTCCACTAGCTGTTTGCTTAATCCTTTTTTCACCAGCTGGAAGATCATGAACGATTTCAGGCAAATCCGCTCCAATAGTTTCGGGATCAAAAACAACCAGATCTGCCGCTAAGCCCTCACGAATTAATCCTCGATCATGCAAACCCCATAAGGTCGCAGTATCGTATGTGATTTGTCTCACGCCTTCCTCAAGGGACATTGCTTCCTTTTCTCGAACCCAATAGCTCAAGAGATGTGTTTGCAAGGAACTATCCATAATTTGAGAGACATGTGCGCCAGAATCAGAAAAGGTACAGACGGCTCTTGGATGTTGAATCATCTCTAAAACAGGTTCGTTCAACTCATTTGCCAGTGGTTGTCGAAAAAACATCTTTAGGTCTCTTTCCAGTGCCATGTCTATCATCAGCTCAACAGGATGCACGCCTTTCTGCTTCGCAATTTCAGCCATGGAGGGCTTGTCGTATACCATGTCATCCATCGGATAAACGAAATCCCAAACTGGAGGCCTCGCTTCCGCTCCAACCACTTTGGGTCCTTTGTATTCCTGAGATGCGATTTCGACTAACTTAGCCTTGATTTGAGAATCTTTGAGCTTCGCTTTCTGTTCTTCCAACGGTAGCGCCCGAAAATCACTCCAAAATTCCCACGTATCAAAAGGGGTATTACTCTCAAAAGACAGCAAAGTGCTGAGAGCTCGACTATGTACTTGGGCAAACATGCGTCCGCCCAACTCAGCAGTTTCATCCAGGAGGTCAAAGTAGGGCCTCCAATAATCTGGGGCAATGCGCGAGCTGAACATGCCCCACGTTTGAGTAACGCCAGACTCAACCGCTAGATCCCGCAATCTTATGTGATACTCTCGGATTCGCTCGGGATCTCTACCCGGGGACTCACCCGCAATCTCAAATATGCCCTTACCCGTCTCGCCCATCGCATTAACGATTGCTCGTACCTCTTCCCAGTTAGCCAAACGACTAGCAACAGGTTTATCGTCAGCCGTAATATGATTAAAAGTTCTAGAGGTCGAAAATCCAATAGCTCCTACTTCCAACGCTTCTTTCACTATTGCTTGCATCTTCTTGACTTCATCTTCAGAAGCTTCATTTTCGAACGCGCGTTCCCCCATCACATACGTGCGTAAAGCCGAATGTCCGATATAACCTGCGTAATTTATACCTTTCGGTAATTTATCGATGGCATCCAGATATTCTGGGAACGTCTCCCAGCTCCAATTGATACCCGCCAACATAGCGTCCCTCGACAAATCCTCAGCCCGCTCCAAGCTCCGAAAAACCATGTCGGCCTCTTCTTCCCTGCATGGAGCGAGTGTAAACCCGCAGTTACCCATCACCACACTGGTAACACCGTGATAACAAGAGCAAGAACCTATCGGATCCCAAAATATTTGCGCATCCATATGGGTATGACCATCAACAAACCCAGGCGAGACAACATGCCCTTCCGCATCAATGGTTTTCGCTTTTTTTGAATCTATTCGTCCAATCGACGCAATCTTGCCGCCCAAAACACCGACATCGGCTCTATAGCGAGCTCCCCCAGAACCATCAATTATCGTTCCATTTTTTACAACAAGATCATAGTTCATTTGTCATCTCCCAATTAAACCTTAAACTATTAGCTCGTCTTTTCAGACCTAATATTAGAAACTATCACCTTAAAACAATAACATGCTCTGAGACTGAGTTCCCGCAAATTGACAACCATTCATTATGAAGTTCACCCAGGTCAGGGTCCGTACCTTCTCATGGTACACGGATTTCTGTCCTCTAACGCCCAATGGATCGAAAACATTGACGCCTTGAGCCAGTTTTGTAGGCCGGTTACTGCAGAACTCTTTGGACATGGCAGATCACCCTCGCCAGAAAATGTTGAGCTTTACCATCCAGACCATTATGTCTCGGAATTTGAAAAAATTAGACAGGATTTAAATACAACAACTTGGTTTGTCTGCGGTTACTCATTGGGCGCAGCTCTTACCGCCAGATACAGTTGCCTTCATTTTGACCAGGTCATTGGTCACATCATGACTAATTCAAACTCAGCCTTTGCCAGCGAGTCTCAGTCTATGGAGTGGAAAAAGACAGCCGAAAAATCCGGCGACAACATCCAAAATGGCGGCTTAGCTGCAATCGAGAAAATCCCCGTCCATCCCAGGCATTCGAAGAAACTTCCCTCCAGAATTTATGCGGCTCTTGAGCAAGACTCAGCTTTACTCAACCCCGTGGGGATAGCCAATACCCTAAGAGCAACGACTCCTAACGCAAGCATCAGATCACTCGCGATCGAGAATCAGTCTCCTGCTTTATTATGCTGGGGGACTCAGGAAAAACGGTTTTCAGAATCGAAGGTTTGGGCAGAAACAAACATGCCCAATTTAGAGATCGCAGAAATCGAAGCTGGCCATGCAGTAAACATGCAGAGACCCCAAGAGTTTAACCAAACAGTCCAATCATTCTTAAAGAAATGCGCCACATCGTAGATATTCTCATAGAAGAGCGAGCTACCAAACTCATGAAAAACCATCGCGTTTGGTCCTTTGTTCAAACACGCCTCTATCCCTATCTGAAATATCAAGAGGCAAAAGAATTAATTGATCACGTAACACCATTGGGAGGAAAAGAGATATTTGACCACCTCGGCAAGCTTCTAAATCTCAACCTCAAGGCTACAGGTTTGAAAAACATACCTGCATCAGGCAGAGCCATTCTGATGCCTAATCATCCTTCAGGGATCGCCGATGGGGTAGCTGTATACGAGGCAATCAAATCAGTACGGCAAGACATTAAATTTTTCGCAAATCGAGATGCTGTGCGATGCGCACCGACACTCGAGGACATCATCATTCCGGTTGAATGGATGGAAAATCGACGTGACCACACCAAAAGCAAAGAAACCGTTAAATCGATGATTCAAGCTTTCAAGGAGGAAAAACTTATAGTGATATTTGCCTCAGGGAAATTGGCCCGGCCAACGCCTTTGGGTTTAATCGAGCGCCCATGGCTCACCTCCGGAGTCTCTTTGGCTCAGAAGTTCGACTGCCCGATCATTCCCATGCACATAAAGGCTACTAATAGTTTTTTGTATTACTTGTTCTGGTTTTTAAATACTGAAATAAAAGATATGACCTTATTCAGGGAACTATTGAATAAAGTAAATGGTCGATACTACATCAATACAGGTAAACCGATTTCCTCGACCGAGGATCCGGAAACATTAACGCCCAAGCTACGACATTACGTTACTTCTGAGCTCAAACGTGGCAACGAGGACTTCATCGGATAGAGCCAAGTTTCTATTCTGACGCTCACTCGATAGCTCACATCAATACGATTTGGGTAAATCCAGAACATGCTCGCTAACGAAATTTTGAACCATCTCCTGCGAAATAGGCGCAATTTTCATGAGCCTGGCCTCTCTCCAATATCGCTCGACGTGATACTCAGTCGCGTACCCAAATCCACCATGAGTCTGAACGGCTCTATCAGCAGCAAAGAAAGCCGCATCCGCTGCAAGCCACTTCGCCATATTTGCTTCGGCACCACAAGGCTGACTATTATCGATCAGCCAAGAAGCCTTTCTGATCATCAACTCGGCCGCGTCCAATCTCATTTTTGCCTCGGCGAGCGGAAACGCAATGCCTTGATTTTTCCCTATAGGGCGACCAAATACGACCCTTTCATTTGCATAAGCAACCGCTTTATTCATGGCGGCCCGTCCAATGCCGAGAGCTTCCGCCGCGATTAAAATACGCTCAGCATTCAAGCCATCTAAAAGATAACGAAAACCCTTACCCTCTTCTCCTACGCGGTCTGACAATAAAACTGGCAAATCATCGTAAACAACTTCACACGTCGCCACAGCATTACGGCCTAACTTATCGATTGGAGAAATAGATACCTCATCTCGTTGAAGGTCTGCCAGCAACAAGGTCATGCCGCCCGTTCTCGACTCTGTAGCCTCTTTGTCAGTAGTTCTTACCAACAACAAGACCTTCTCAGATTGCAAAGCTTTAGTCGTCCAAACTTTCCTGCCCTTTACAAGATAATTATCTCCCTCTAAACGAGCTGAAGTAGTGATGGAAGTCGTATCCGTTCCAGCGTCAGGCTCTGTGACACCAAAAGCGACGTGTAAATCCCCTTTCGCAACTCTAGGCAAATACTTTTGCTTCATCTCTTCAGAGCCATACTTAACGACCGGGTGCATCCCAAAAATCGACAGGTGTATTGAAGTAGCCCCATTCATTGCAGCGCCGCTTGCTGCCACTTCCTCTAATACAAGACTTGCTTCAGTAATTCCTCGACCGCTACCACCATAGGATTCTGGAATGGCTATACCGAGCCATCCTGCTTCCGCCATGGCCCCATAGAAATCCCAAGGGAATTCGTGTTCCGTATCCTTCTTTGACCAATAGTCATCAGGAAAATCAGCGCAAAGTTTTACCACCGATTCCCGAATTAATAATTGCTCTTCACTTAATTCAAAATTCATATTTCTAACAGGCCTCTTTGAATAGGATATTCTTGCTGATCTACCGAAACGATCTCCATAGTATATGATACTTACTGCCAAGGGAGGGTTTAATGGCCGGCAAATTTTACGAAGAACTTCAAGTAGGTGACGAATTTGCCCATTTACCGGCAAGGACTGTCACAGAAACTGATAATCTGCTATTCACCACACTCACAATGAATACTCAACCATTACACTTAGACGAAGAATTCGCGAAAAAGACTATTCATGGGAAAATATTGGTGAATAGTATTTTCACTCTTGGATTAGTGGTGGGACTCTCTGTGAGCGACACCACGCTTGGCACAACTATTGGGAATCTGGGATTCGATAAGACAACATTTCCAAATCCTGTATTCATAGGCGATACCATAAGCGCGTCTACCAAGGTCATAGAGAAGAGGGAGAGTAAAACTAAAACTGATCGAGGAATTGTGACCTTCGAGCATACGGCTACAAATCAACGCGGTGATATCGTTTGTTTGTGTATCAGAACGGGAATGATGGCGAGGAGAAATTGATGGCAACTATTCACTTAAGAAGATCTCTACATTTTGTCCCGGGAGCAAACGACAAAATGTTTTCAAAATCCCTCGCAAGCAGCGCCGACTCATTGATATTGGATCTTGAAGACGCAGTAACACCGAAAAAAAAGGACGATGCGCGACAAGTGATCAAAGACTGGCTTAATTCGGCCGACTTTAGTGGCAAAGAAAAAACTGTTCGAATTAACCCAATCGATAGCCCCTGGGGACTCAAAGATATTGAAGTCGTAATGCAGGGCCATCCAGACTCATTGGTAATTCCAAAAGTTTCATCTTATCAAGAACTCCAAACCCTGGATGATGCGTTAACTCATTGGGAATCACAGCTTGAACTGCAAGAAAAATCCGTAAATCTCATTCTCATTACTACTGAGACGCCCGCCAGCATTCTCAATTTACCCTCATTTACCGACTGTGAAAGAGTAGCAGCATTGTCATGGGGAGCCGAAGATCTGGCGGCGTCCCTGGGTTCAACGAGAAATAGAGGGCCGGACGGTTCTTATCTCGATATCTACAAGCACTGCAGAAATATGACTCTGATCTGCGCTGCCGCTGGGAATGTACAACCAATAGACACTGTTTTTGTCGATTTCAAGGATTCAAAAGGCCTGCAGAACGACTGCGAGGAAGCCTCTTGGATGGGATACACAGGGAAAATGACCATTCACCCAGACCAGCTAGAGGTTGTCAACGCGGCTTTCTCTCCCGGTGAAACCGAGGTCAGCACTGCGAAGAGGTTGATTGAAGCCTTTGCAGAGGCCGAAAAACAAGGACTCATGGCAATAGCCTTTGAAGGCCAAATGGTCGATGTGCCCCATCTAAACCGGGCAAAAAAACTTCTTGCAAGAGCAGAACTAATCGAACAAGTATCAAGTTAGGAGGACTATGTGAACATCGAACTTAAGACAGAGAAAATGACCGCCAAGATCGAAGACGGTATCGGTTGGATGACATTTAATAACCCGGAAAGACACAACGCCTTGTCTCTTGAGATGTGGCAAGGGATGGGCGATATCTTAGAGGCCTACAACCAAAGCGAGGACGTTCGAGTTGTAATCATGAGGGGTGCAGGAGGAAAATCTTTTGTATCTGGAGCTGATATCAGCGAATTTGACAGCAAACGCTCTAACGCGGATCAACGAAAAGAATACGGGAAGATAGCTGGACGCGGTTCGATGTGGCTCAACAAACTCAAAAAACCGTTGATCGCTTTGATCGAAGGCTATTGCATCGGAGGTGGCTTAGCTACCGCCTTGTCAGCCGACATCCGATTCGCGACACCAGACTCCAAATTTGGCATTCCAGCCGCGAAACTCGGACTGGGGTATGAATTTGAAGGCCTAGCCAAATTAGCTAGAGTTGTCGGACCTAGTCACGCACGCGATATTATGTTTTCAGCGCGCTTTTTCGAAGCAGCTGAGGCAAAAAATATGAGCCTGATCAATTTCGTAGAATCAAGAGAGTCTATCGAAGAAGCCAGCATCAAATACGCTAATTTAATCGCAAAAAATGCCCCTCTCACAGTGGGCGCGGCAAAATTGGCAATAAACGTTTGGGAAAACGGCTCTCGTCAGCCAGAGGTCGACCTGGTTAAGCAGGAAGTAGATAAATGCTTCAACAGTGATGACTACAAAGAAGGCAGAGCAGCCTTTAAAGATAAGCGCACACCTGCCTTCCACGGCAAATAAACTCTAAACATTTAACCGGCGATCATGCGCATCTGCTAAGATCATGTCTTTTCGCTTCGGAGTCGCTTTTGGCTTCCTCAAAATCTGTCACCGCCTGTGTCCTAATAATAGGTAACGAAATTCTGTCCGGCCGCACTCAAGACATCAATCTGAACTATATCTCCAAAACCCTCGGCAAATGGGGGATCCAAGTTCGCGAAACACGGGTCATTCCTGATGTCGAAGAGACTATTATTGAAACTTTGAACGCAGTTAGAAAGAATTTCGACTACATCTTCACTACCGGAGGTATTGGTCCTACTCATGATGACATCACCGCTGTCTGCATTGCCAAGGCCTTCAACAAGCCAGTCGTAAGGCACCCCGACATCGAAGCACGGATCAATGCGCGCCCAGCCCCACCCGAGGTTATGGAATCTCGCTTACTGATGGCAAGAGTCCCAGAGGGAGCGGAGCTCATAGAGAATCCAACTGGGGGTCCTCAAGGTTTCTACATTGACAACGTTTATGTTATGGCTGGAATTCCTCGGGTCATGCAAGCAATGCTTTCTTCTTTGCAAGGATCACTAAATTCTGGGGACGTAGTCCATAGTTTTTCAATTCGAGCCTACCTTGGTGAAAGTCAAATTTCCGAGCCTCTCGGTAGGATACAAGATAAATTTTCAGATCTGGACATCGGCAGTTATCCATTTCTCTCAGAAGATCGCTATGGAACCATGCTCGTGATTCGAGGGACAAATTTAGAGGAAATTGAACACGCCGCGGATGCAATCAAAGAAATCATAATCTCTGGTGGTGAATCTCCAGAGATTGTTGGTTTCGAGCAAAATGCTTAGTCACTTAAACTTTCGAGTTACCCCCGCTGATTACCACGCAAATTACTTTACTCTGTGCGTGATGAGGACCGTCTTTAAGTAGCGCAGCAAAAGAGACCGCGGCAGAGGGCTCAACTACAATTTTGAGGCAAGACATTAAAAGAGACTGGGCTTTCATGATCTCAGCTTCGTCTACAAGGTGGATGGGTAGCGAGTATTTTGACAAGATATCAAAGTTCAATTTCCCCAATGCTGTTCGCAAGCCGTCTGCACAAGTTTTCGGTTCCATCTGAGGCTGACGAATTCCCAAACGCAGACTCTGATAAGCATCGCTGGCCAGTAATGGTTCGGCCCCGACAACTTGACTAGAATCACCAGCAGATAATACGTTACCACTAGCTAATCCTCCCCCTCCGACAGGTAGCCACAACTCCTCCACCGCGGTTAATTCCTCCATAACCTCCAGTCCTAGGGTACCCTGGCCTGAGATTACATCCGGGTGATCATATGGGGGGATATAGGCCATATCCTTACTTTCCATCAGCTCTCGTACCGCCAGTTCTCGCGATTCTAGGCTACTACCGCATTTAAAAATATGAGCGCCATATCGCTCAATAGCGCTAAGTTTAAATTCAGATGCAGATTCCGGGACCACCACCGCGCAATGCAAACCCAGTTTCTTTGAAAATGCGGCAAGCGCTGCCCCATGGTTACCCGAGGAATGTGTAATAACTCCTTTTTGTCGCTCTTCTTCGCTAAGAGACAAAAGTGCGTTTGCTACACCTCTATACTTAAAGGAACCGCTCTTTTGAAAGTTTTCGCATTTGAAATAGAGATTCGCACCACACACTTTATTCAGCGTGCTACTCGTCAACAAAGGCGTCTCGTTTAGATATCCAATTATCCTTTTCCGAGCCAGTTCTATATCGATTTTAGATAACAAAAATACCTTCTACCTTAGAACCCTTCGCGTAGCGTCACCGTCTGGTTAAATACCCTCACATCTTCGTCTTTACTGAAATAACCAACTCGCTCGAACTGAAACTGTCGTTGATCCAAGTCCAAAGCCGCCGGTTCAATAAACGCATCGCATTCAACCAAAGATTC
>CAJWGQ010000020.1 GCA_913041025.1 uncultured Gammaproteobacteria bacterium
GGGACTCATAACCTTCTGGAATATACGCTTTCCCGTTTTGGGATTGAGACGACTTTTGTCGATCCAAGGGATATTTCGGCGTGGAAAAATGCGATCAAGGATAATACGAAATTGGTTTTCGGAGAGGTATTGGGTAATCCTGGACTTGAGGTTTTGAACATACCTGAGCTCGCGGAATTAGCGCACTCCCATGATATTCCATTGTTGGTTGATGCAACCTTTGTCACACCTTATCTCTGTCGTCCCATAGATCTGGGTGCAGACCTTGTTATGCATTCGGCGACTAAGTTTCTCAGCGGGCATGGCGTGGTAATAGGAGGAGTTGTAGTCGACGGCGGCACCTTTGACTGGGAAGCAAGCGGCAAGTTTCCGACGATGACAGAGCCGTATGTTGGATTTCACGATATGGTATTTGCTGAAGAATTTGGCCCACAGGCCTTCATCATGAGGGCGAGAAAAGAAGGAATCCGAGATTTTGGCGCGTGTATGGCTCCAATGACTGCCTTTCAGATATTGCAGGGTCTGGAAACTCTGCCTTTACGAATGGCTAAGCATGTGAGTAACACAAACAGCATAGTCGAATTTTTAAAAGAGCACGCCATGGTAGAGTCGATCAACTATCCGGGTCTTGAAAGTCATCCAGATTACGAGCTTGCTCAATCTCTTTTGCCGAAGGGGGTTGGGGCCGTATTTAGTTTTGAGCTAAAAGGCGGGAGAGAAGCTGGACGGACTTTCATAGAAAAGCTGGAGCTATTTTCGCACTTGGCGAATGTGGGCGATGCCAAGTCACTGGTTATTCATCCGGCGAGCACGACACATCACAGAATGGACGAGAAGAGTTTGCGTGAGTCAGGCATTGGTCCGGGATTGATTCGTTTGAGTGTAGGTTTGGAAGACGTCCAGGATTTGATTGATGATTTGAAGGTGGGACTCAGATCTGTTGAGAAAATGGTGGGCAATAAGTCATGAGATTTGAAATTCAAAATAAAACGGCGTACTACGGCAATGGTAGCGGCGCTTCGGTGGATGGCCAGCCTATAGTCTTTGTTCATGGAGCGGGCTTTGATCACACGGTATGGGTATTACCGGCCCGCTACTTCGCGAGAAAAGGATATCGTGTTGTTGCCCTTGACTTGCCTGGTCATGGCAGAAGCGAGGGTCCGGCTCTAACCTCGGTTGAAGCGATGTCGGACTGGATATCTGAGGTATCTGAAAAACTAGGACTGAAAGATATAGTGGTTGTGGGTCACAGTATGGGCTCTCTGATTGCATACTGTTTAGCCGCTCAGAAACCTGATTTGGTGACAAAAATGGTTTTGTTGGGAACCTCATCCCCTATGCCGGTCACCAACTTGCTGTTAGATGCAGCAAGAGACAATCACCATGCAGCGATAGAGATGGCTAATACCTGGAGTCACAGTGCTGGAGGGGCCTTAGGTTCCGCAGAAAACCCGGGTGTATCTAATCTGAATTCGGATGAACGTTTATTGGAACGAGCGAAGGCGGGTGTCTATTTTGCTGATTTCAAGGCGTGCAATGATCATGACTCGGCTAAGCTTGGACCGATTGATACGCCGTCGCTCGTATTGATGGGGGATCAAGACAAGATGACGCCTGCGAAAGCTGGTATAGCAGTATCGCAATTGCTTCCCGATTGTAAGACCCGGTTGATAGCCGATTGCGGGCATTCTATGTTGTCAGAAAGACCCAATGAAGTACTTGATGCCTTATCTGACTTCATTGAGACGCCCTAATTTTGAATGATTCAATGTTGATTTTGGTGGGTTCTGTTTTTCTGCTGACACATCTAGGTGTATCGAGTACCAAAGTCAGGGATCACATCGTTGATATGATAGGTGAAAAGGTATATCTACTGATTTACTCATTGGTCGCGTTGGTATTTTTGGTCTATTTCATATGGATCTATTTAGAAACTCCTAGGTACGACTACTTATGGATGCCTAATCCAGACTTATATTGGTTGGCTAAGCTCAGCATGCCCCTTGCGTGTGTTTTGTTGGTAGGCGCTTTTATGGTCAGAAATCCTTCAAACGTAGGCGAAGTTTTATCGGATGGCGACGATGTTTCCAAACTTGTAACTGGAGTGGTGTGTATTACAAGGCATCCGATTCAGTGGGCAATCATATTGTGGGGAATCGGTCATGTAACGGCGAACGGAGACATCGCCTCAATAATTTTCTTCTCTATATTTGTTTTGTTAAGCGGGGCGGGCTCGATTCTTTTGGACTTCAAAAAATCTAAGCAACTCGGGGAAAGCTGGCGTCAATATGAATTATTGACTTCGAATGTCCCTTTTATAGCTTTAGTGAAGGGGCGCACTTCATTGAGGCTTGAAGAACTATATATGCCAGTCGCATTGGGTTTATTACTTTATGGCTTGATGTATTACTTTCATGAAATGCTCACCGGCTCGATCATCGTTTAGGCAACCGATTTTAAGTAGTAACGAACTTCTCCGCAGCGTCGGATAGCTCTGATTGATGAGCGCTAAAAAAATGATCCGCGCCATCAATGAGATGCATTGATTCAAGGGCCAGCTCTTCAGCTTTATTAACATCGGCAAACTCATCTTGGCTACCCAAGATCAAGGATACCCGCTCCATGAGTTGTCTATCTCCAAAATCCATATGTTTGTTCGGAGGCGCGATGAGCAGGGTCTTATCAGGCTTGATCACGTCAAGAGTTTTCCAAACGATCAAAGACCCAAAGGAGTAACCTACTGTCCAGATTGGTTGAGATTGAAACTGGATTCTAAGATGGTCGACAACTGCAATCAGGTCTTCCGTTTCACCCACGCCGTTGTCATGAACTCCTTCACTTGAGCCGACTCCCCGAAAGTTAAATCTCAAACAGTTGATACCTGATTGAATAAAGCAATGTGTCACCGTGCTTAAAACCCTGTCATGCATTGATCCTCCGTATAACGGATGAGGATGACAGAGCACCGCGATGGTTTCGTTTGCCCTGTCGGTGGCCTGGTCCAGTTGGCATTCTATTTTCCCAGATGGTCCATCTATAAACATGATTTTTTCCATTGCGATAGAGCGATCCTATTATTCAGGGAAATGTGACCAAGGACATCTTGATATTTCTCTAAAAACTCGTATTTTTGATTCGGCAAATAGGAGTGATAAATGATAGAGGTTAAAAACCTAGTTCGGAAATATGGCGATTTCACCGCTGTAGACGATGTATCTTTCAGTATTGAAAAAGGCGAGGTTGTGGGTCTTCTTGGCCATAATGGAGCAGGCAAAACCACAATAATGAAGATGCTGATGGGTTTTTTAGAACCTTCTTTCGGGAGTGTCAGTGTTGACGGCTCTGACGTTCAGAAGCACTCGATTAAAGTGCAGGCCAACATGGGATATCTGCCCGAAAGCTTGCCGATCTATCCCGAATTGACCGTCGTTGAATACCTGCAATACGCAGCTAGGCTCAGAGGCGCCTCAGATCGAGAGTGCGTTCAACGAGCAATCCAGCTGACTGGTTTATCGGAGAAAGCATTAGATTCAGTATCGACGTTAAGTCGAGGGTATAAGCAGAGAGTCGGTGTAGCTCAATCAATTTTGCATGAACCCAAAGTATTAGTTTTGGATGAACCGACAAATGGCTTAGATCCAACCCAAATCCAGCAGATGAGGCAACTGATCACGAATTTATCCGAAGAGGCTACAGTTATTTTATCGACTCACATACTTCAAGAAGTAAATGCCGTATGTGATCGAGCAATAATATTACGATCAGGAAGGCTGGCTCTGAATGAGAGTCTTACATCGCTCAAATCTTCTCAATCGATCAAACTTAGAACATCAAGTGAGGCAGGTGTTCAGGCATCTTTGGCTGGTTTAGACGTCATTGAAAAGTTAGAAAACCCTTCAAGCGGTGTATGGGTTTTGACGATAAAGGGTGACTCAGAGTCCGCGGCTCCGGCCATAGCTGATGCTTTGATTGCGTCAGGTTGTCCCTTGATAGAGCTTGCACATGAATCTCGTGACCTAGAGACAGTTTTTAGGGAGATCAACGAACAAGAGTTAAATACAGTGGAGGAAAGATAGTGCGTTATCAGATTTTGTCTGGGATTGCTTCCAAAGAATTGAGGCTGTTTTTTTCTTCTCCGGTAGGCTATCTATTTTTAGGGGCCTTTTTATCCATCACTCTATTTTTGTTTTTCTGGGTGGAATCGTTTTTCGCCAGAAACATAGCCGATGTGCGTCCAATTTTTGAGTGGCTACCAGTTCTTTTGATTTTTTTGTCGGCGGCTCTGACGATGAGGATGTGGAGTGAAGAGAGGCGGACAGGCACGCTCGAGTTCATTTCAACTCTCCCAATTTCCACATGGGAAATGGTGGTTGGTAAGTTCTTAGCATGCTTTAGCTTATTGGCAATTTCACTTCTACTTACGATATGGTTGCCGCTGAGTGTTTCCATGGTTGCCGACCTTGATTGGGGCCCTGTCTTTGCCGGGTATTTGGCCTCGTTATTGTTGGGAGCAGCTTACTTGTCTATCGGTCTTTTCGTTAGCGCGAGAACAGATAGTCAGATTGTCAGTCTCATTGTTGCCTCGTTGATCGGTGGCTTGTTCTATCTGATAGGAAGCCCTGGCATTACTCAGCTGTTTGGCGCGCCCGTGAACGATCTTTTGAGCAGTCTGGGAAGTGGCTCCCGGTTTGAGTCGATTACTCGAGGCGTAATTGACTTTAGAGATCTGTATTTTTACCTCTCGTTATCTGCTGTATTTCTGGCAGCGAATGTTTACTCGTTGGAAAAAGAAAACTGGGCGTCTGAAGGAGATTCCAAATCACATTTCAATTGGCGACTGGGTACGGGACTACTGGTGTTGAATTTATTGTTGGCTAATTTTTGGCTTAGTGCCATCGGTTCACTGCGTGTAGATTTTACTGAAGGGAATATCTATTCCATATCGGAGCCAACCGAAAATTATCTGGAACGGCTTGATGAGCCGTTGCTGATTAGGGGATATTTTAGTGCGAAGACTCACCCGCTGCTGGCGCCTCTCGTGCCACGGATGAAAGACCTGCTCAAAGAGTATGAAGTTGCGGGTGCAGGCAAAGTGAGAGTTGAACTGGTGGATCCCGTTGAAGATCCCGAGATTGAGAATGAGGCGAACACAAAATATGGAATCAGAGCGGTGCCCTTTCAGACGGCGGATCGATATCAATCAAGTCTGGTTAATTCCTATTTTGATGTATTGATTCAGTACGGTGATGAGTATGAGGTGCTGAGTTTTCGAGATCTCATCGAGTTTAAGGTGCTGGGTGAATCTGATATGGATGTTCAATTGAAGAATCCTGAATTTGACGTCACTCGAAGTATCAAGAAGGTCCTTTTTGGTTTCCAGGGAGGCTCTTCTATCTTCTCCAGCATTACCGACCCCGTAACCTTTATCGGTTATCTTTCTGCAGAAGAATCGCTTCCAGAAAGTTTAATCGCGTTTGGAGACGTAATAGAAGAGGTGTTAGCTGAACTCGCTTCGGAGTCGAATGGTAAGTTTCAGTATGAAATTATTGACCCTGAGGCGGATCAGGGCGAAGTAGCGACACAGATAGCAGAACAGTTTGGCTTTCAGCCGATGGTGACTTCATTCCTCGATGAATCGGGTTTTTACTACTACCTGACACTTCAATCTGAAGGCACGGTTGTTCAGGTACCGATACCCGAGAACCTATCGAAAGAAGGTATGAAAAGGGAGGTCGAGAATGGCCTCAAACGATTTGCAAGCGGTTTGCTAAAGTCGGTAGTTATCGCCGCCCCGCAAGCACCTCCGCCCTATATGCAGCAGCAGGGTATGCCGCCACCTAATCAATACAGTCAACTAAGAGGCTTACTCACGAATGACTTCGACGTTCAAATGAATGATTTGAGCAGCGGTAAGGTGCCATCTGGAACTGACTTATTGATCGTGGTGGAGCCAGCTTCGTTCACCCAGGAACAGACCTTTGCGATGGACCAATATTTAATGCAAGGAGGGACTATCGTTATATCGACTGGAGCTTTTAAAGCGCAGCTAAGCCAGAATTCTCTGTCTGCTGTTCCAGCAGATAGTGGGTTAATGCCTTGGCTCAACCATCTGGGAATAGTAATCGACCAGGTACTGGTAATGGACCCTCAAAATGCGTCGTTTCCTGTTCCAGTATCGAGAAATGTCGGGGGGTTTACGTTCCAAGATCTAGTGATGCTCGATTATCCCTATTTTGTTGATGTTAGAGGGGCTGGACTCAATGATGAACGTCCAATTACTGCTGGGATTCCGCAAGTCACTCTCTCTTGGGCTTCGCCCATTGATGTGGAAACTTCAGATGGTACTGAGTTATTTACGTTATTAGAATCGAGCCCAGCGAGCTGGTTATCCGATGATACGAATGTGATGCCCCGCGTTAGTGAATCGGGTGAACCGGCGTTTGAGGCGACTGGTCCTCTGGCGGTTCATAAGTTAGGTGTTTTGGTTACTGGGGGATTTCAAAGTTATTTCGCAGGCCAAGAATCGCCGTTGCTTCGTGAAAAATCTGATCCAGAGGGTCAACAGAGCGACAGTAGCGAATCGACTGATGGTGAAGAGAGAGAAGTCATTACAAGCGTCATTGAAAAATCTCCAGAGTCTTCGAGATTGCTGATTTTTAGTTCAAACGATTTTTTGTCAGACCAAACTTTGCAGATGGTGGGTTCCTCTGAGGGTACTTTGTACTTAAATTCTCCTCAGATGATTGTCAATTTTGTTGATTGGGCTCTGGAAGACGAAAGTCTGACCAGTATACGAGCGCGGGGTAATTTTAATCGAACCTTAGATTTTCAGGGAGAAAATGCTCAGCAAATGTTTGAGTATATGAACTACTTGTTGGCTATTTTAAGCGTGTTAGCAATTGCGTGGATATACCGTATAAAAGCTAATCGAGAGCGTTTAGCGCAGGCTTCATGGCTGGGCGCGGAGGACAAAATATAATGAATTCCAAAATTGAATGGTTGATTGGGCTGGTTTTATTGCAGCTGCTACTGGTTGTCGTGGTGATATTTTCGGGCTCTTTTCGAGAGGAAGAAAATCCTCGGTTTTCGAATTTGGATGAGAGTTTGGTAGAGTTTTTTGAGATCTCGGACCGAGATAGTCTAATCAAGATCGAGAGGGGTGAGACTCAATGGCAAATCGATGGCTACTCCGCTGATGCAGATAAGATCAACTCGGCACTCAAAAAGATTTCCGAATTAGATGCGCAGTGGCCTATTGCTGATACTGCGATAAGCGCGGAACGATTTGAGGTTGGGGAAGACTCGTTTCAAAGGAAATTGTCCTTTTATGGCAAGGGGGAAGATCTTCTGGAGGAATTTTATATGGGTACGTCGCCAAGCTATCAACGTGTCCATGCCAGACAATCCGATAGCCTGTCGATTTATAGTGTTAATTTATCGAATTATGAATTTGGACTTAAAAGAGACGATTGGTTGGACAAGACACTTGCGAGTGTGTCGGGCGATATCAGCAAGATCCGCATCACAAGTTCGCGGGAGGGATTTGCAATGGATAAAACGCTCAGCCAAGAGGAAGGTGTCTGGATAATCGAGGGTGAATCTGCTGATCAGGCAGCAGCAAAAATTTATGTTGAACGATTTAACAACCTGCGAGTGTTGGGAATAGCAGATGAGTCAGGCGATAAAGTCGCTGATCTAGAGTTAACGGTTGATGGTAAGAAGGAGGTAATTAGCCTATCCGGAATTGAAGATGAAGAGGGTGAAATTGAAGATTATTTTTTAGAATCTAACAGCTTCTCTGGAATTTTCAGGCTTGCAACTTATGTTGCCGAGCAGATTTTGCTGACGGATACGGACCTGCTTCCTGCTGATTCCGAAGGAAATCTTGCAGAGTGAAGGGGTTTTTCTTTTGCTTATGGGTGTTTGATATAGAGTCTATGACCGGATTAGGGATAAGAGATGATTGAGCTTTTTACTTGGCCGACTCCCAATGGACGTAAAGCCTCGATTACCTTGGAAGAGCTTGGACTAGATTATAAGGTGCGATCTGTTGATATTACTCAAGACGAGCAATTCGATCAGTCATTTTTGAATATTAGTCCTAATAACAAGATTCCCGCTTTGGTAGATCATGAATCTGGAAGGACTTTGATGGAGTCTGGTGCGATTCTCATTTATCTAGCGGATCGGTGCGATCGATTTTGGGGCGAAGATCGTTATCAAACGATCGAGTGGCTCATGTTACAGATGGGAGGCGTCGGTCCCATGCTGGGACAGGCGCATCACTTTTTGAAGTATAATCAAGGTAAGGCGCCTTACGCCGAAAAGAGATATCGAGATGAAGCCAATCGCCTATATTCGGTCTTGGATCGACGGCTTGAATCTCGGGAATTTCTGTCGGGCAGCTATTCTATTGCCGACATGGCGACATGGCCGTGGATTTCAAGGTACGAGTGGCAGGAAATAGATTTTGGACTATACCCCAATCTAAAACGATGGTACCTAGAGATTGCTAGTCGACCTGCTGTTCACAAGGGCTATCAGGTGCCCATGTTTGTCAACGAGATCCCCATTCCTGATTAACTCGAAAGGCGATCCCTGAGGTCGTCAGCGAGTTTTACCAGACTTTCTTTTTCGTAGGGTTTTGCATCGCCCGCGCTCCAAACTGGTTGAGGCCACGCGCTGTCATTGTGTTTTCTCGCTATGACGTGAATGTGCAACTGCGGTACGAGATTCCCAAGTGCTGCCACATTCATTTTGTCTGCAGAGGTGAATTTCTGGAGCACTGTCGAGCAAAAAATCATTTCTTTGTGAACGATTGTTTGCTGTTCCTCTGGTATTTCGTGGAGTTCTTTAAGGCCGGCTATCTCCGGAATCAGGATTAACCAGGGAAATCTTGAGTCGTGATTGAGTCGAACCTGACTTAGTGTAAGTTTGGTGACAAAAGTGCTTTCCTCAAGCAATCTGGAATTCAGCTTGAACTCGTTAATTTTCATGATCTAGTGATAAGGTTTGTCGCCGGCGACTGTAGTTCGATGCAGCACTCGAAGGTGACCATCGTAGCCTCCCTGAGCACAATGTTGAACAGAGCGGTTATCCCACATGGTGAGCATGTTTGCCTTCCACTTGTGCTTGTAGATGAATCTATCGTCCAGTAGGTGTTCGAATAAGTGCTCAAGCAGGGATTGGCTATCGCTATCCGACAACCCTTTGACGCTGAGAGTATAGACAAGGTTAATCCATAGGACTTTTTCACCTGATTCGGGATGGGTCCGGACCATTGGGTGTTCCTGGGTGTCCAGGGCACTGTCATTGGGAAGGATAGTCATGCTGCGTTCCGGCCCTCTGGATTTTAAGTAGCCCTCATGGCTGTAGGGTCTTCGAGCGCTGTGAATAGTCGTAAGATGATCAATTTCACTTTGTGTGGTCGAGTCAAGAGCTGCGTATGCGGCCACTCCGTCAGCGTACCAAGTGTCTCCGCCAAGAGGGGGCACTACCTTAGAGTGCAAAATCGTAGCGCTTGGAGGAGTCTCTTGAAAAGACCAGTCTGAATGCCAGCCCCCCCCGAAGGGAGCGACGTCTTCGTCTGGGTCGCGGCGCACTTCCAGTATGTTTTGGTGTTCTTCAATCGATTGCACGTAAGGATCGTCTCCGAAGCCTCCAAATGACAGCGTGAAGCGTGCCAGTTGGTCGTGATTCAAGGGTTGATTTGGAAAGTAAACAACCCGGTGTTTAACCCAGGCTTTTCGGATTTCTTGGGTTTCTTCCGCTGACAGTTGACTCGATAGATCGACCCCTGAAATGCTCGCGCCAAAATCGCCTTCATGAGCTGAAATAGTTAGCTTAGTCATATCAAATCACCTTCGTCAGTCTGGACTAATGATTACCTCGTTACTTTTCCTATGTTAAAGCTTCATTAAGATTTTAAAAACAATTGAAATTCGGTTATTTCAAGTAATGTGCTGTCCTACGGTGTTCTGTCGCTTTATCCAGAGCCATGGCATGATTTCTTTCGAGATAAAGGATGTTTTGGATTGTTTTATGGAGTGGCTGTTAAAACACTGGTTGTTAGTTGCATTACTTATTGTTTACACAGTGTTTTTATTAACCAATGCCTATCGGGGAGCAATTGCCTCCGAGGGCCTCACTGATTTTTTCGTTGGCGGAAGACGGATGGGCGGAGTGGCGATTGGGGTCTCTTTTTTTGCAACCTTCGCCTCGACCAATAGCTACATTGGTCATGCGGGTAAGGCATATGCCTACGGTGCTCCCTGGCTCCTCATGGCGGCGATGCTGGTGCTATTTTCTTATTTCTCTTGGCGTTGGATCGGTCCTGCCGTTCGTGAAATGGCTGGCCGATGGGATGCGCTAACCATACCGGATCTTTTGGGCAGCCTTTACGAACCTGGTAAGTTGGATAACGCAGGGCCAGTAAGGATTTTGTCTGCGGTCGTTATTGTGTTTTCAAGTCTTCTTTATTTAATTGCGATCTTTAAAGGAGCTGGTCACCTATTTGAACAGTTTCTGGGAGTGCCATATGAGGTTGCAGTTGGAATTACACTAGCAATAGTAGTCGTCTACACCAGCATTGGCGGGTTTGTTTCGGTCGTAAGGACCGATATCGTGCAAGGTATTTTGATGGTTCTTGGTTCGATAACCATTTTCTATTTTGTGACACAGGCGGCAGGCGGCGTGACTTCTATTTCCCGCTTGGCTGATAAGTCCGATACCGATTTTGTTTTTGAATGGAATGGCGGCATCCCCTTCGCGGTTTTGATCGGAATAGCGTTATCTGGAGCATTGAAGCTTCTCGTCGATCCGCGTCAGGTCTCTCGCTTTTATGCCCTTCGAGATGATAGGGCGGTAAAGCAGGGCATGTGGGTTGCCGTGGCTGGCCTGGCGATTGTTCAGTTTTGTATTTTCCCTATAGGTCTGTACGCGCATCTTCTGATGGACGGAGTGACTGACACGGATGTAATCGTTCCAACTCTTATCAATAGGGAAACCATCTTTCCAGTTTGGGCGTCTGACTTCCTGATTTTGGCGATTGTCGCGGCTGCGATGTCTTCGATGGATAGTGTGCTATTAGTGGCTTCCTCGACTCTGTATAAGAATTTGGTCATGCCTTTCCGACCATCCAAAAATCCGCTTATATTTACTCGAATAGTTGTCATTGGCACGGCTATATTTGCAGCAATCTTAGCTTTGAATCCGCCTGGAGATATCGTAGAGATTACGATTTTCTCTGGCAGCCTATATGCTGTTTGTTTTTTTCCAGCGATCGTAATTGGTTTGCATTGGAACAAGCATCATTCTTCAGCAGTAATCGGGTCGATGTTATTTGGAGTAGCGACTTTATTGGTATGGATATACCTGGACCTAAGATCGATAGTCCATGAGGTATTCCCCGCCTTGGCTATGTCTGTTCTGGTGTTTTGGTTGGTATCGATGCTGCGTGGATCGGCTCTTAACGATAACTCTCAGTAATGGCCTGATAGGTCAGCACCTGGAAGTCCCGGCGTATATTCAGATGTGAATAGGGACGAACTTGAGTGAGAAGAATCCCTAGGATCCGCTCTTCAGGATCTATCCAGGAAAGTGTGCAATAAGCGCCGCCCCAATAAGCTGAGCCCTCACTTAATGGTGTTGCTGCAGCGCCACGATTGACCACTATGCCGTAGCCGAGGCCAAAACCCATGCCCGGACCAGGCAACCATAGCGGTAAATCGCCTGTGTGGTTTTCGAGAATCAGGCTTACGGTGGTTGGGGATAATATTCGTGTCTTTCCTAACCTGCCGCCGTCGAGCATCATTTGCTGGAATCTCAGATAGTCTTGGCCAGTAGAAACCAGTCCTCCGGACCCGCTAAAAAGCGTCTTTGGCCCCGAAATCCATCGACTGTCTTCGGAGCCTGGATCCCTAAGAACAATCTTTTTATCCTTTTCAGAGGGAGAGTACTGACTGGTTAAACGGCCGACTTTTTCTTTTGCCAAATAGAAATGGGTGTCCGGCATGTCGAGAGGTTCGAACAGGCGTTCTTTTAGGAACTGGTCGAGATTTTTTCCAGAAATTACTTCTACAAGATGTCCTACCACACTGGTTGCTATTGAATACTGCCATTGAGTTCCAGGCTGATAGTTCAAGGGAATCTTTGACAATCTGGAAATTAACTCTTTATTGTCGACGACTCTGTCAGGGCCCATTGCTTCGCGATATGCTTTCTTATTGCCTCGGTAGCTATTGGCAAATCCTGCAGTATGAGTAAGTAAGTCTCTCACTGTGATCATTCGATCTGGAGGCACTAGCTCGCCGGTATTCCCGCTGGCGTCACCCACACTGCTAACCATGACCGTTTCGAACTCCGGTAGAAACTTGGTGATAGGGTCGTTTAACTGGAATCTGCCTTCTTCCCACAGGGTCATCAAAGCGACACTGGCAATGGGTTTTGTCATCGACGCGACCCTGAATATGTCATTTTTCATCAAGGGCGTGTTGCTTTCGACCCGCTTATTGCCTTGGACTTTGTGATAAACAATATGGCCGTTCCGAACGATGATGGTCTCAACGCCAGGAGTTAAATCTTCGTCGATGTACTCTTGAATTTTCGCTGAGACCCGCTCTAATCGATCCGACGACATGCCCATGTCTTCTGGTTTTGCTTTGGGAAATTCAAAACCAAAAGCATTGAAGGCATTAAAAAAAGCAATGGCGATAAGCCCCTTGATTGCCCGAATTTCGGCAAGGGTATTTTTTCGCCATTGCATTTTGTTTAACAATTAACTGGCCTTTTCTTCTTCGACCTTCGCAATGCTTGGGTGAGTGGCAAGGGAGTTAACTAGAGCTTGAATGTCAGAGTGATCGGCCAGTAGGTCTTTCTCAAAAAGCTTTTGAGACAGGGTATTTGCAAGGCCAAACGTATAAAAGGTATAGAAGTCAGCCAGGGTTATTTCTTTGCCCGCAGCGTAGGGATCGCACACGAAAAGGCGAGACACCGCCTTCATGCCTTTTGCTAGATCTCTTTCTGTTTCTTTTTTTGTTTCGTCGCTGACCGATTGACCAAATAAAACCGGAAGGCATCTGCGTGCGGTGAGTTCGACGTCTAGCTTAAGGTGACATACTAATTCGACAACCTTCGCAGCCTCGAAGGGATCACTAGGGAGTAACGCTGGAGTTGGTTTGATCTGCTCGGCATATCTTGCAATCGCTAAACTTTCAGATAGATAATTCCCGTCAACCTCTATGGACGGCATTTTCCCCATCGGACTTCTCTGTAGGTTGTCTTCCTCTTGGGTAGGGGGGGCTTTTACCTCTTCGAAGTCGAGCTCTTTTTCGACGAGTATCGCTTTAACGAGGCTGTAGTAGTTACTCATTTTTAAACCGTAAAGTTTGATCACTTAAAATCCTTAAGAATTATGATTACTGTATTTGTGAATCGCTAATCTAAGCAATATTGTTCGAACTGTAAATTAGCAGAGGTAATGCGTGAGTTGTGACAGACAGGCAGAAGAGTTGTTCTTTTTTATGGAAGGAGTGAAGAGATTGCTGGTGATAACTGGTGCTGGTTGCAGCACTGGCTCGGGGATCTCTGACTATAGAGACGCTAAAGGATCGTGGAAAATCGCTCCGCCTATTGAGCATCAGGATTTTTTAAGAACCGAAAAAGCGAGAAAGCGCTACTGGTTCAGAAGTCAATTAGGGTTTCCATCCTTCAGGAACGCGAAGCCAAATCAGGCGCATGTGGTGCTAGCTGGACTGGAAGAAAAAGGTTTAGTCGAAGCTGTAGTTACTCAAAATGTTGATCGTTTACATCAAAAAGCGGGACAGCAAAAAGTGATCGATTTGCATGGTCGGCTTGACCAGGTTCGTTGTTTAGACTGCGGTCAGATTTCTTTAAGAGCTAAGATCCAAGATTGGCTCGAATTAAATAATGACTTAACTCAAATCCAAAGTTTTGAATTGAGGCCAGATGGTGACGCCTCGATAGATGATCCTGATCTTTCTTCCTTCCAAGAGCCAAATTGCGTCAAATGTGGCGGCACTTTGCAACCCGACGTGGTTTTTTTTGGAGGCTCCGTGCCACAAGTGATTTCGCAGGAGACCCAAGATCTAGTGGACTCTTCTGATGGAGTATTAGTGATTGGAACTTCCTTGATGGCCTTCTCTAGCTTTCGGTTGGTGCGTAGGGCTCATCAAAGGGGGGTACCTATCGCCTCCCTTAATCTAGGTGTCACCCGAGCTGATGATTTGCTTGATCAAAAAATTATTGGCGACTGTGTTCAAGTTCTGGGATTGTTGGGAAGGAAATTTTTGTAGGGCCGCATGCGACCCGATAATTTATGTACAAAATCATTGATTTTTTCTTCGCTATTTAGAATATTTAGATTGTGGTACTGGATTGAATTTTGAATTTTTTTTGAGGTTAAGCATGGCAAAACAGGGAATCTTAACAGTGCTATTCTCGAGCTTATTCGCTCTTGCTTACCCATCCCTTGCAGAAGAAGCCACAGAAAATAGTCCGGCTGTGACCAATAACAAAATCGACGTTTCTGAGATCTTGGGCCGCGACCCCACTAAGGAAGACTATGTTGTTGAAACTGAATGTATTTCAGCGAGCCGGATCGAGAGCATGGAGGTCATTGATAAAAAGCACATCATTGTAGAGATGAAAGCTGACGACTATTTTCTTATTCAATTCAAGAATAACTGTCATGATCTGCGAAAAAATATGCCAGTGTGGTACGAGCGAAGAAGCGCTAGATTGTGTCGATCCGATATCATAAAGGGTGTGAGGGATATGGGGTTACATGGTTATGAACCAGGCATGAGCTGTTTCATTCCTGGATTCCAATCGGTTAGCAAGGAACAAGTGGTTTTAATTAGGGATTCGATGAAAAAGGCGAGAGCAGAATACCGTAAAAATCGTTGGCGGTTGTTCCCACGAAAAAAACAGGCGGACGCTTCGACCTAGTGAGCGGATACACCACTAAACAGGTAGCCGAGCTAATTGGTATTAAGTCAGATGCTGTCAGGCACTATGTTCGCCGTTCCTTGTTATTTCCTGATCGAGGTGTAAAAGGAGAATATCGCTTCTCTTTCCAAGACGTTGTTTTACTGAGAACGGCCAAAGGGCTGATTGATGCAGAAGTTTCAATACGAAAAATTTATAGGTCTTTATTAAAGCTAAAGCGTGATCTTAGCCAGGTAGAGTCTTTGAGTTCGTTGAAAATTTTTGCTACTGGAGAAGTAGTTCTGGTTCAGGAATCTGATCAAATCTGGGAGGTTGAAAGTGGGCAACGTCAGATGGAATTTGATGTAGAAGTCCCTAGAGAGGAAGTTGCAAAGATAAAAGCGCAAGACGGCTTGATCAAATCTCTCGAAGTACTAGACACGGATGAGTGGTACAACGTAGGTCTTGACTTAGAGGAGGTAGACCCGGAACGAGCACCAGAAGCTTATCGTCAGGCCATTAAGTTGGACCCTAGAAATGCCGATGCGCATGTAAATCTGGGTCGCTTGTATCAGTTAGATGGCCAACTAAAGTATGCAAAGCGGCACTACCAGTTGGCGTTAGACTCCCGTCCGGAACACCAGCTAGCAAATTACAATATGGGAACGATTTTTGATGAACTTGATGAACTCAGACAAGCATCAGATTTCTATGAAAGAGCCCCTGAAGTGCCTGATGCGCATTATAATCTAGCAAGGATAAAGGAAATTGAGGGAGATGAGATCAGCGCTCAAAGGCATATGAGAGAGTATCAGTTGCTTATTGATGAGGAAGTTTAGGGCGTTAACTGCCTTTCTTTTTGACGTACAAGGTTAAGGAGTGATCCACGAGTTCATAACCGTGCTTGGCGGCTATCTTTTCCTGCATATCTTCAATGTCTTTGTCGAGGAATTCTGAAACGACGCCCGTTTCAACGTCAACAAAATGATCGTGATGATCGTCACCGGCTAACTCGTAAACAGCGTGTCCATCATCAAAGTTATGCCTTTCTACAATGCCCGCGGCCTCAAATTGAGTTAATACTCGGTAGACGGTTGCTAGACCAACAGATGATTCTGATTGGATAAGTACTTTATATACCTCTTCAGCACTCATATGGTGAGGTTCATGATTTTCGAGAACCTCAAGAACCTTGAGGCGCGGTAACGTGATTTTTAGACCAGCCTTTTTTAAACCTGAATCTTCCAATAAGAATCTCTTGGCAATATTTGGTTTTAAGATACCGCGGTTGGTTGAGCATTTCCAGTAGAGCTTGTATAAGTAAGATAAGGAAAAGGGAGAAAGAGATGTTGAATCTATCAATACCGGACAGTGTCAAGGATTTAAGGGATCGCGTACTGCGGTTTATCGAGCAGGACGTTTACCCGGTAGAGAAGGAGCTGACTCAAGATAAAGTGGGCTCCCGTCGCGGTGAGATCATGAAAGGTCTTATGGATAAAGCTAAATCCGAGGGTATGTGGGCGTTAGGACATCCTGAAGAAATAGGCGGTGGTGGACTGCCTTTTATGGATTATGTCTTCATCAATGAAGTGGTGGGCCGAAGTGAAATCGCCACTGTCGCATTGGGTACCCACTCACTTCAGGACTCGATCATGCTGCATAGGTACGCAAGTGACGAGTGGAGAGAGAAATACCTGCAGCCTTTAGTTCAGGGGGAGGTATTCCCTAGTTTCGGTATGACGGAGCCGGCGGTGGCTAGTTCTGACCCTACTCAGCTTCAAACGCGAGCCGTTCTAGACGGCGATGAGTGGGTTATCAATGGGCGTAAGTGGTTTACCTCGGGGGCAGGCAATGCAGCCTATACCACCGCCATGGTAAGGACGGAAGACGATGATACGCCAGACCATTCAGCGTTTTCGATGATCGTGGTTCCCACAGACACGCCTGGATACAACATTCTGCGAGATGTTCGAGTGATGGGCCAATATGACGGACATTACGAGGTAGACTATGTAGATGTCAGAGTGCCCAAAGATAACCTGTTAGGTCCAAGAGGCCAGGGGTTTAAAATCGCTCAGGACAGACTTGGTCCCGGTAGAATATTTCACTGTATGCGTTGGCTGGGTCAGGCTCAGAGGGCCTTCGATTTATTATGTGAACGAGCGAATAATAGAGTCGCGTTTGGCAAGAACCTAGCGGAGCATCAACAGATCCAAAAATTTGTCTTCGATTCAGCCGCTGAAATCCAGGCAAGTCGTCTGCTTACCTTACATGCTGCCCAGAAAATTGATCAAGGAGATGAGGCGAGAGTCGAAATTGGGTTGATCAAAGTATACGGCGCTAAAATGCTTCACAACGTTATTGACCGAGCGATCCAGGTCCATGGTGCGCTAGGGATCACCGAAGATACGCCGTTGGAGCGCATGTACCGGCACGCCCGTTTCGCTAGGTTATATGATGGAGCGGATGAAGTGCATGTTCAAAATACTGGAGGCAGGATTTTACGTCGTTATGCGAACGGTGAGGGCTTTGATTTCGGTCTACGATAGGAATATGTATGTATGAATTAGAAGTTGATATTCAGACGGCCGATGGCCTTATGAATACGTTTATTACGCGGCCGGAGGATGATGGAGTCTATCCAATGGTATTGTTTTTAATGGACGCGCCGGGCAAGCGAGAAGAGTTGCATGACATGGCAAGGAGAATAGCTACCGTTGGTTACTATGTCATGCTTCCCAACCTTTACTATCGAACCACTCGAGAATTTGTGATTGGCCCTGATAATCGCGAAGAGATGTTCGGTCATATGAATGCCCTGTCTAACGCGATGGTTTGTAATGACATTCAGTCAATGTTTGATTATGCCTCAACAGACTCCAGCGCGGGTAGAGGGGCCGTGGGTTGCGTAGGCTATTGCATGAGTGGGCCTTTTGCCTTTGCCGCTGCATCCAAACACTCAGTGAGAATAAAAGCGAGCGCCTCCATTCATGGGGTACGTTTGTTTACAGAAAGCGAGGATTCGCCCCATTTGGATGCTTCCAAAATAGAGGGAGAGATGTATTTTGGTTGCGCGGAAACCGACGATTGGGCGCCCCCCGAAATGGTCGAAGGCTTGGACAATTTTTTGTCTGAAACGGGGATCAATTATCAAATCGAATGGTATCCTGACACACATCACGGTTTTGTTTTTCCTCTTCGGGAAGGGATGTACCATAAATATTCTGCTGAAAAACACTGGGAGAGACTGTTTGCCCTTTTTCAGCGGAATTTGCACTAGATTTCAATTAGGAGCTTGAATTGGACACTCTAACGGAAGGGTATGGACTGATCGAAGGGCCTGTTTGGGTTCCGAATAAAGGATTGTTATTCAGTGATGTGCTGGGCGGAGGGGTCTTTTGTCTTGACGAATCTGGACTTGTGGAAGAAGTGATTTTGCATCGGCGAGGCATAGGTGGGATGGCGTTACATCAGAACAACGGTTTGATCGTGAGTGGCCGAAATATTGCTTTTAAAGATTTCGAGGGCGGAGAGACTCTCGTGCTTTTCGATAGAAATGAAGACGAAGGATTGGTTGGTTTTAATGACATCACTACGGACAAGACAGGTCGAATTTACGCCGGAGGACTTGGATCTAGCCCGGTATTCGAGGATGGACGCTCGCCTCAGTCTGAAAATCTTTACTTAATAGACTTGGACGGTAGTGTTTCGATCGTTGCGGAGGATGTGCGGCTAACAAATGGCTTGGGCTTCTCACCCGATGATAAAATGCTGTACCACAGCGACTCGCTGAGGCGTCAGGTTTGCGTTTATGAAGTAAAAGAAGATGGCAAGTTGGGTCCCAAAAAAGTGTTTGCTGAAACGGAAACGGGCGTTCCCGATGGGCTTGTCGTCTCTGAGGATGGCGCTGTGTGGGTGGCTCTTGCGGGAGGGGGTTCTGGAGTCGCCGTATTTGAGTCAAATGGCGAACTGAGAGAGTTAATCCAGATACCTCACCCGATGTGCACGAGCGTCTGTTTTGGTGGCGAAGATCTGAAAGATCTTTACATTGTCTCCGGTTCGGATGGTCTCGAGGGCGATTCACGTGGAGGGGTGTTTAAGGTAAGAACCACTGTTTCTGGTTTGCCTGTACCAGCCGCGAAAGTCGAGCTGCCCCCCGTCGTTTAATTAATCACTAAATCTTGAGTCCGCGCTCTTCAAGAAATTCGCTATTGAAGAGTCTTGATTGGTATTTTGAGCCGTCGTCGCAAAGCATGGTGACTATGTTGTGACCTGGACCAAGTTTTTTCGCTACTTCGACTGCAGCGCAAAGATTAATGCCTGAACTCGAGCCCATGAACCATCCGTCTTCTCTTAGAAGACGATAGACCAAATCAACCATACTCTGGTCTGCGATTTGAACGGCGTCGTCGATTTGAGTGCCTGCTAGATTGTCTGTAATTCGAGAGTTACCGATTCCCTCGGTGATTGAAGGGCCTGGTGTCATTGTGGCTTCGCCTGTCGCAACGTAATTATAGAGAGCGCTTCCAAAAGGATCGGCTAGGACTATTTTGATCTCTTCATTCTTTTCTTTTAAAAATCGAGATACGCCGGCTAGAGTGCCTCCTGTGCCGACAGCGCAAGTAAATGCGTCGACGCCGCCATCGGTTTGTTGCCAGATTTCGGGTCCGGTCGATTCAAAGTGAGCTTGTCGATTTGCGGTATTATCAAACTGATTAACCCACACTGCGTTATCGAGTGTTTCTGCGAATCTGCCAGCCTGTTTTTGATAATTCATTTCATTTGCATAAGGGACGGTTTCAACCACTCGGACTTCCGCGCCCAATGTCCTTAACATGTTTACCTTCTCTTCGGACTGGTTGTCGGGCATGTAGATGATGGTCTGGTAGCCTCTGCTATTGCACACGAGTGCCAGTCCAATTCCTGTGTTTCCTGCGGTCCCCTCTACAACGATACCTTTTGGTTTTAGCAGACCTTTAGCCTCTGCGTCTTTGACCATCCATAACGCTGCACGATCTTTTACAGAGCCTCCAGGGTTCATAAACTCAGCTTTGCCCAGAATATTACAACCAGTTTCTTGGGAGAGGCTCTCGATTCTAATTAGAGGGGTGTTTCCTATTGATTCAGATAAACCGTTGATGGTGTGCACGTTAAAGTTGGCCTCGCTGGGTTAACAAAGATGGTGGTCAATACAGTCAAGCATCAATATACAAACACTGGAAAAAATCTTCGACTTCTTCCCGTTATAAATTAATGCTAGTTTTAACTAAAGGTTTATGAGGGGTAAAGATAATGAGCGATTCTCTAAATAAGGAACAGATACAACAAGCAGAATCTGTTGGATTGAAAGCCGACAAAGTTGATGAGCTTTTGCATCGAGTTCGAAAAGAGGTCGAGGAAGGCCTTTTACCCTCAGCGCAAGTTGCGGTTGCGCGCAATGGCAAGGTTGGCGTATTTGAATCCTATGGCAGCGCGCACTCTGATTCACTTACTTGTATTTTCTCTGCGACAAAAGCGATTACGTCTTCGGCAGCGTGGATTTTGATCCAGGAGGGTAAGCTGAGTGAAGACGAGCTTGTCGCTGACATTGTTCCAGAGTTTGGTACTAACGAAAAAGATCAGATTACGGTCGGGCAATTGTTTACCCACACGGCTGGTTTTCCATCAGCACCTTTCGCTCCTTTGGAATGGTTGGACAAGGAAAAACGCTATGGTCGCTTTGCGAAGTGGCGCTTGAATTGGGAGCCTGGCTCTCGATACGAGTACCACCCCTCATCTTCGATGTGGGTCATTGGAGAGATTATTGAGCGACGGGGAGGGCAGCCTTATACCGAATTCGTGAAAGAGAAAGTTCTGGATCCCTTGGGATTATCGAATTTGATTGTTGGTATGTCTGAAGAGCAGAGCAAGAGAGCCCTCGATGTAGCGCACTCCGGTGATCCATTAACTTCTGAAGATTACGCAAAGATGGGAATACCTGAGCCCCCTGTAACAGAGGTGACTGAAGAAGCGCTTTTGAATTTTAATCGAGCCGAGATTCAAGCAGTGGGGGTGCCCGGTGGAGGGGGCTATTCAAATGCTCACGACTTAGCGTTATTTTATCAAGCCTTGCTTTATGGAGGCTTGGGAGATGTTCAAATATGGGCAGAAGAAACGCTCAGGTCCGCTCGTAAGGTTCGTTCTGGCGAGTTGAGGGATCCCCTTTTTGGTCAGCTTGCTAATCGCGGTCTTGGGATAATAATCAGCGGTGACGAGAATCGTAATTTTAGAGGATTCGGTAAAACTAATTCTCCTGTGGCGTTTGGGCACAACGGCGCTGGAGGACAAATCGCGTGGGTAGATCCGGAAAGCGGTCTGTCGGTCGCTTACCTGACCAGTGGACATGACCGAAATAATGTTCGACAAGGTAAGCGAGGAGTCGCGATAAGCAGTATTGCTGCCGAGTGCGCAGCTTAGAAATGAAAGTTCTGGGCTTTAGTCTTGTTTTCTTTTTCTTTGTTAATAGCCCCGTGGGAATTGCAAAAGAAAAGAACGGTTTGGAGCAAACCTACGAGATTGAGGCTATTCAAATAGCCGATCAGATTTGGAAATATGCTGAGCTTGGATACCTGGAAAAAAAAAGCAGCAAGCTGCTTCAGGACTTTCTGTTAGATCAAAATTTTAATGTGCGTGCGGGAGTGGATGGCATAGACACCGCATTTATTGCTACGGCAGGATCAGGATCGCCTACCATAGCAATATTAGCAGAGTTCGATGCCTTACCCGGGCTTAGTCAAAAAGCATTGCCCCATCGTGAACCCTTGGAAAGTGGTGGGTCAGGGCATGCTTGTGGGCACCATCTGTTTGGTGCTGCATCGGCCGCCGCCGGAGCTAGATTATCTGATTGGATGCGTGAGTCGGGGGTTAATGGAACCGTAAAGGTTATTGGCACGCCAGCCGAGGAAGGCGGTTCTGGGAAAGTGTATTTGGCTAGAGCTGGCGTTTTTAACGACGTAGATTTGGTACTCCATTGGCATCCGTCGGATGTTAACTCAGCCTCTCCTTACACCACCACGGCAAACAAGTCGGGCCGTTTCACCTTTAAAGGAAAGGCGGCTCATGCAGCGTCAGCTCCCCATCGCGGCAGGTCGGCTCTTGATGGGGTAGAAGCGATGAACTATTTGGTGAATTTGATGCGTGAGCATATCCCACAGGAGAGCCGCATTCACTACGTCATCACCCGAGGAGGCGATGCGCCGAACATCGTCCCTGAGTTGGCTCAGGTCTATTATTACGTAAGGCATCCAAAGAAAACCAAAGTTATCGAGTTATTTGAGAGAGTTGTTAATGCGGCTAGAGCTGCAGCGATGGGAACCGAGACGACTGTTGAATTTGAGGTGATGCATGGCAATTTTCCGGTTTTACCCAATTACACAATATCGAAAGTGGTTGATAAAAATTTGCGGGCGCTTGGAGGTGTTAAATATGG
>CAJWGQ010000021.1 GCA_913041025.1 uncultured Gammaproteobacteria bacterium
AATTCCTCTAATATTTTAGAATCCTCACAGAATACCCAACGGGATGCCTGAACACGGGAATCCTCCCATATGCACTCTGCCCTATATTCGTCGGCTAACCTAAACGCGACCAAGTCAAACTGTAAAGTCCCAACAGCTCCTACTACTATCTCGTTTTTATTGAGCGGTTTAAATACCTGAGTAGCGCCTTCCTCGGCTAATTGTGTGACCCCTTTTTCTAGTTGCTTTGATTTCAACGGATCGCTAGCCCTCACTGTTCTGAACAATTCAGGTGAAAAATTAGGAATACCTGAAAATCTTAACAATTCCCCATCAGTGAATGTGTCTCCAATCTGAATGGTCCCATGGTTGTGCAAACCGATTATATCTCCAGGCATCGCCACCTCGGTGTGAACCCTCTCTCCCGCCATGAAGGTTAGCGCATCGTTAATTTTTACGTCCTTCTTGAGGCGAACATGACGCATCTTCATCCCTTGTCTGTATTTTCCGGAACAAACTCGCATAAAGGCTATTCGATCGCGATGCTTCGGATCCATATTAGCCTGAATCTTAAAGACAAAGCCGCTGAACTCATCTTCGTGAGGCTGGACAACCCGCTGATCCGCCTCTCTAGATTGAGGCATCGGCGCAATCTCATCGAAGGCTGACAACATCTGTTCGACTCCAAAATTTGCCAGCGCAGTGCCAAAATAAACCGGAGTCATGCTGCCTTTTTCAAAATCGCTTCTGCTGAAGTCGTGAGTAGCACCTGACACTAAATCAATTTCTTCCAAAAGATCTGAGTAATCACCGCCTAAAAAGGATCTGGCCTCCTCCCCTTCGAGTCCAGAAATAACAGGGTAGTCAAAAACTCTGCTACCTTGGCCAGGTTCATAACAAATCAACGCATCGGACGAAAAGTCATACAAGCCTTTAAACTGCCTACCCATCCCGATCGGCCAATTCATGGGCGCACACTCTATTTGAAGTATCTCTTCAATCTCATCCATCACTTCGATGGGGTCTCTTACTTCTCTATCGAGTTTGTTTACAAACGTGATAATCGGCGTGTCTCTTAAACGACAAACCTCCATTAACTTAATGGTTCTCGGTTCAACTCCTCGAGCACCGTCAATAACCATTACAGCGCAATCCACAGCCGTTAAAGTCCGATAGGTGTCCTCAGAAAAATCTTCGTGACCTGGAGTATCAAGTAGGTTGATGAATTTATCTTTGTAAGGGAATTGCATCACCGAAGTCGTAACAGAGATGCCCCTTTCTTGCTCCATAGCCATCCAATCGGATTTAGCGTGACGGTCGGACTTTCGCGACTTTATGGTTCCGGCCATTTGTATTGCTCCTCCAAAAAGAAGCAACTTTTCAGTCATTGTTGTCTTTCCGGCATCAGGATGCGAAATGATCGCAAAAGTACGTCTGTCCGATTTGAAGTTATCCAAAACGCTTGCCCGAAGAGAGAAAGCGAAATTATATAGCGGATAGTTAAGAAGACCAAAGCAAAGGAATTGACGCTCCGCTATCTACCTGAAACTAGTTACCAGGTAATACTAAAGCCATGACTACAGCGTCCTCGTTTAGAGAAGACCCTTGATAATAGTTTGTTCGGATGCCTATCTCACGGAATCCAAACGACTCGTACAAGCTAATAGCCTTCAGATTTGATCGTCTGACTTCCAGAAACATTTTACGTGCTCCACTTTTTACCACTTCTTTAATACCTCGAGCAGTTAACTCTCGGCCTATTCCTAATCCTTGGCTCTCTAATGAGACACAGAGATTTAGCAGATGAGACTCCTCCAGCACTTGAGACAAAATAATGTAACCCGTCAATTCTTTCTGGTAACCATTCTCTTCAGCAACAAAACAAAGGTAATCGGAGTGAAAACAGTCTGCTAACACGTTTTCACTCCAAGGTTGAATATGATTTAGCTTTTCAATCCTAGAAACAGCGGGTATATCTGACTCCTTCATTTTGCGAATAGTCATTTCGTAATCGATTTGAGCACTTCCCAAACTATTTTCTTTGACTCATCACTAGACACTATTTGACTGACATCGGGTACTTTCTGATAAATCAGATCCTTTGCAATATGCGATTGAATTAACTTAAAAGCGCTTTCGCAAATAACAATTTTCTTACCTTCTTCATAATATTTGTCAAAAAATACAGACAATGCTTTAGCAGGATCACCTTCACCTTCAACCAAAGGCCACTCAAAAACACTAATCCTCTTTCCGGGTTTCCCTTTTGTCGGTGGGATCGAGTCGCTGAGCAATTCAAAGGAATTAATGAGGTCTGTCAAAACTCGCTGATGAATGTTGGTAAGCTCATCATTGAATACTAGTACCAGACCATTTGAATTCAGGAAACTGAACTTAAAAGCTTCGTGATCGGTTTGAACCACGCTGGGCGCTCGTTTCTCAAACAAGGATTTCTTTTCAACGTGATTTTCTTCTGGATCTGATTTCAGGAGATCTAGAGCGCTCCGTTTGATTTCATCTTTATTTTCAGGTTTTTCTTTGGGTCTTAAATACCAGGACTCGATTCCCATTTCTTTCAACAGACCATCTTTTGTCATTTGATCCTTCATTAGGCACGCCAATCACATTGTGTTTCACTTAAACTTACAAAAAACGACTTATTTAGACATCATGGAAGAACAAATAGACGACGTTCGCATAAATCAGGTTGCTGAAGTCATCACTCCCTACCAGTTGATACAGGAAGCACCGCTAGATTCCAAGACAATACGGAGCGTTTTTCACTCTAGAGATAGAATATCAAAAATACTTCACAAACAAGATGATCGTTTGTTGATCATAATTGGCCCTTGCTCTATTCATGACCCTGAAGCCGCAATGGATTACGCAGAAAGACTGCAACAAGTTTCTGATCAATATGAGGATTCTTTAGAGATCGTAATGCGCGTCTACTTCGAAAAACCTAGAACCACAATAGGCTGGAAGGGCTATATCAATGACCCGGACCTCGATGGATCAAATAATATAGACAAAGGATTGAGACTTGCCAGGCAACTGCTAATTGATGTTTCAAAGTTGGGCTTGCCCACTGCAACAGAGTTTTTGGATCCCATCACGCCTCAGTATATAGGCGATCTAATTAGCTGGGGAGCAATAGGAGCTCGAACAACAGAAAGCCAAATACATAGACAACTTGCTTCGGGCATTTCGGCACCAATCGGATTTAAAAATGGCACTGATGGCTCAATACAAATCGCAGTCGATGCGATCAAATCTGCCATGAATCCTCATATGTTTTTGTCCGTTACAAAGCATGGAAAATCGGCGATCGTATCGACAACCGGAAACGCAGATTGTCATGTTATCCACCGAGGAGGAAAACTGGGAGAAAACTTCTCTTCTCCGCATATCGACCACTCCAGAGAACTTTTAGAAGCCAATGACATAGAAACGGGAATAATGGTCGACCTAAGTCACGCCAACAGCGATAAAGATTTCAAAAAACAAACTCTCGCTGCAAACTCCGTTTGCCAGCAAATCAGCTCGAAAGACAGAGATCTTGTTGGTGTCATGATTGAGAGCAACCTGGTAGAGGGGAGACAAGATCTGTCAGAAAAACTAGTCTACGGCCAAAGCGTCACCGATGCCTGCCTCGGCTGGGACTCTAGCCTAGACATTTTAGACAATATCTATCGTGCGGTTAAAACCAGGAGGCTCAGTAAGTTTTCCGAATAAGTCGAACTAACCTCTCAATCGATAACACCCCAAAACACACGACATAAAGAAAAATCACACCAAAACCATCCTTTGTCAGCCATATGTAATGTAGTAAAGAAAATAGAACGACTATGTGTATCAGTCTATGTAATAGGCGCCAGCTGCTACCTAGTCTTCTCTTCCAACCTTTAGTTGAAGTAATCGCCATCAATAAAAGACAAAAGAACGCTAAGAAACCTACAACCACGTATTTCCGCTCTATCACATCCTCTAAGAACACTACCCAATCAAGTTCGATATACAAAAGAACATAGGACGTCAAATGCAATAGAACATATAAAAACGCGGTTAAACCCACAAATCTGCGCAGTTTCGCGAGAGCACTCCACCCAAAGGTCCTAGAAACAGGGGTAATACAATATGCTACCAGCAAAATCCGGATAGACCATTCACCCAAATATCTGACAAAAGCCTCATCAGGGTTAACACCAAACCCAGCTCCAGTCTCCAGATATTCCCAGTAAGAGAGAAAAAAAAGCCAAACCAAAGGCATAAATAATATTATTCGGAGCACTCTCGAGGCGTAGAAAAGCAAATCTACTCTAATAATTCTTTGCTAGGTCCATCCCAGAATAGAGCGATGCGACTTCATCTGCGTACCCATTAAAAGGCAAGGTTGGCCTTCGATTCGGATCGAATAAAGAGCTAGGTAATCTTCGCTCCGAAGCCTGACTCCATCTGGGATGAGCCACATCGGGATTCACATTTGCATAAAAGCCATATTCATGAGGAGCTAATAAATTCCAAGTATTTCGGGGCTGTTTTTCGGAAAACCTAATACTTACTATCGACTTAACACTCTTGAACCCATATTTCCACGGGATCATCAGCCTCCAAGGCGCGCCATTTTGGTTTGGTAGCTCTTTTCCATATAATCCAACAGCCATAATGGATAATGGATGGTAAGCTTCGTCCATCCGCAGACCTTCCACATAGGGCCAATCAATACTGGAAAAAAAACTGCCTTGCCCTCTCATTTCAGAGGGTCGATAAAGCGTTTTGAACTCGACATACTTCGCATCTCCATGTGGTTCAAACTGCTCCAATACCCGTTTTAAAGAAATCCCAACCCAGGGCACGACCATAGACCAGGCTTCAACACACCTAAAACGATAAACACGCTCTTCTTGATCGATCCCCTTTATCACTTCTTCAAAAGAAAACTTACCGGTCTTATTAGCTTTACCGCTTACTGTGATCGTCCAAGGATCAGTCACCATCTCGTGCGCATAGTTAACAGGGTCACTCTTGTCGGTACCAAACTCATAAAAATTATTGTACGACGTCACAATTTTCTCTGGCGTAATTTCATCATCTTCTTGGAGACCCGCCAACCCAACCAAGGGGAGCGTCGCCAAAGATCCTGAAACTAGCGCAGCGGATTTACCCAAAAAGTCTCTTCGATTAAGGAAAACATGCTCAGGCGTTATGTCGCTACTTTTTATACCTTCTTTTTTGTAACCATCACGTTTCATAGATTCCCCAGAGAAATAATAAGACTCAATGGTCTCAGTTTTCATTCACCTTAGTTTTTTTCCAAAGATAACTGAACGGACCTGACAAAGCATAGGTAACACCAATGAACAGCAGCACTAAGGAAGGCTCTAGCAATATTATTGAAAAAGTAAAAATCACCAAAACCAGACTGATAAACGGAACCCTGTCTCTAATCGCAGTTTGTTTCGGTGAGTAATATAAAAAATTAGAAACCATCAGCAATCCCGATAGTAGAAGAGCTCCAGCCATGATTGATGCAGCGCCAACTGTGACCGGGCCTCCAACAAACTCAGACCAAACCCAAATACAACAGCCCATAAGACAAGCTGCCGCCGGACTAGCTAGGCCAATAAAATTATTACTCTCTTCTTTAGTATTAAAACGCGCTAAACGAAGCGCCGCACACGCGATATAGATAAAAGCCACCACCCAACCTATTTGCCCCAAAGTCGACAAGCCCCAAGAAAACGTAACTAGGGCAGGAGCAACACCAAAAGCAACCACGTCAGATAGGCTATCGTACTCCTTTCCAAAATCGCTCTCTGTATTGGTTAATCGAGCCACCCTCCCATCGGCTGTATCCAATGCAGCGGCAACAAAAATCGACCAGGACGCTTGAACATACTGGCCATTCATACCCGCTACGATCGCGAAAAACCCTGCGAAAAGAGCTCCTGTCGTCACTATATTCGGCAGAAGGTAAATGCCGCGATTACGGGTAGGCAGATTAGGAAACCGATTCTTTAAGTTGTCTCTGAATCGGCCCTTTCGGGAAGCACCGCGCAAAGGTTTTTCTTCCCTGTCATCTAAATCAGAAATAGAGCTCACTCTATCGTTGTCTTCATTAGCCTCCATGCAAAATCACATCCTCACTTCAAGCCCGTAATTATTAACAAGAAAGCCAAAAAAAAAACGTTTAGAACGCACTTGTCAGTTGACCTCTTTGTCTACCAGCCTGTTTTCTTTGATCCACGGCATCATATCTCTTAGGCGGGCGCCTACTTCCTCCAATTGATGCTCTCCAGTAATTCGGCGCATCGCTTTTATACTGGGTGCGCCAGCCTGATTTTCCTGAACAAACTCTTTGGCAAATCTACCAGTCTGAATTTCTTCAAGAATTTTCTTCATCTCCTTTTTAGTTTCCTCAGTCACCAACCTCGGCCCTCTTGTCAAGCCACCATACTCAGCGGTGTTGGAGACCGAATACCACATATTGGCCACTCCTCCTTCATAAAACAAATCAACGATCAATTTGAGCTCATGCAAACACTCGAAGTAAGCCATTTCAGGCGCATAACCTGCTTCAACCAAGGTTTCAAATCCAGCTTGAACAAGCGCCGCAGCACCTCCGCAAAGCACAGTCTGCTCCCCAAACAAATCAGTCTCTGTCTCTTCCTTGAAGCTTGTTTCTATGACTCCTGCCCTACCACCACCGTTGGCGCTCGCATAGGACAATGCCAGCGCTTTTGCTTGGGAACTCGCATCTTGAGAAATCGCTATCAAACTTGGTACGCCGCCACCATCGACATAAGTCGAGCGCACAGTATGACCCGGCCCTTTCGGTGCAATCATAATGACATCTAAATCTTCTCTAGGCTCTATCAGCTCGAAGTGAATATTAAAACCATGAGCAAAAGCGATCGCTGCGCCTTGCTTAATATTAGGCTCAATATCATCGCGATAGAGGGCAGGCTGCAACTCGTCAGGAACTAGGATCATGACCAAATCAGCTCCTTCTACTGCTCCAGCAACCTCTTGCACTTCAAAGCCGGCATTCTCAGCTTTACGCCAGGACCCAGACCCTTTGCGCAATCCCACTACCACGTTGTTAACACCAGAATCTCTCAGGTTATTCGCATGAGCATGTCCTTGTGAACCGTACCCAACAATAACCACTTTCATTTTCTGAATAATAGAAAGGTCTGCATCTTTGTCATAATAAACTTGCAATTTGATTCCCCTTTAAACGGCGATTAGCCCTCATTATTACGTGGTGAGCACGCGCTCGCCACGACCCATTCCCGACACTCCAGAGCGAGCAACCTCGATGATAGCGGATTTTCCAATTGCCCTAACAAAAGCGTCTAATTTTTCTCCAGGACCAACCAGTTGCACGGTATAGGTCTCACCGCTGACGTCGACTATCTGGCCTCTAAAGACGTCGGTCGTTCTTTTAACTTCTTGTCGCAAATCCCCCACGGCACGAACTTTAATCAACATGAGTTCGCGTTCAACATGGTCAGCGTCACATAAATCCATCACCTTAACAACCTCAACCAGCTTATTGAGCTGTTTGATAATCTGCTCGGAATGCCCCTTGTCTCCATAGGTGGTTAAAGTTAGCCGCGATAAAGTCTGGTCCTCCGTCGGGGCTACAGACAGAGATTCTATGTTGTAGTTTCTTTGTGCAAAAAGCCCTACTACTCTGGAGAGAGAACCCGCTTCATTCTCTAAAAGAACCGAAATAATACGTCTCATCATTTTTGAGCCTCTTCATCCCTTGAGAGAACCATGTCCGCCAAAGAACCACCCCGAACAGACATCGGATAGACATGTTCTTCTGGATCTACCCAAACATCGACGAACACCAATTTGTCCCTCATCTCTTCTGAAAAAGCTTCTTCCAATGCCCCCTCTAATTGATCAAACTGTTCGACCTTAATGCCATGATGCCCAAAAGCTTCTACCAGGGTTTTGAAATCTGGCAAAGAGTCACTATAAGTACTGCTAGAGTGCCTTCCACTGTATTGCATATCTTGCCATTGTTTGACCATCCCTAACGCTTGATTGTTTAAATTAATAATCTTGACGGGCAAAGCGTACTGGAGACATGTTGAGAGCTCTTGCATGTTCATCATAAAACTCCCCTCACCAGTAACACACGCCACAACCGCTTCTGGATAGGCAAATTGCACTCCCATAGCAGAAGGAAGCCCAAATCCCATAGTCCCCAACCCGCCTGAGTTAATCCATCGGCGTGGTTCATCAAAATGATAATACTGAGCCGCAAACATCTGATGTTGGCCCACGTCAGATGTTACGTAGGCCTCGCCTTTAGTCACCTTATAGAGCATCTTAATCGCAGCCTGAGGAAGTATCCTTTGGCTTCTCTCTACCGTAAGGGAATGATCCAGGCCATGCGCTTCCCGCCATGTCTCTATCTGACCCCACCATTGATCAATGCTTGCTCGGAAGTTTTCTTGGTCCCCTAGCTCAAGGTCAGACCATAAAGACTCAAGAGTCTTATTCATGGTAGACAATATAGCTTTCACATCGCCAACTATGGGTATGTCCACATCGATAATCTTGGCAATAGATGCAGGATCTATATCAATATGAATTATTTTGGCTTCTGGACAAAACTTGTCAGGATTATTCGTCACCCGATCATCAAAACGTGCTCCAACAGCAACAATTAAATCAGCTTCATGCATGGCCATGTTCGCCTGATATGTCCCGTGCATCCCTAGCATGCCCAAGCATTGCTTATCAGTACCTGGAAACGCACCCAAGCCCATCAAAGTATTCGTGATAGGCGTGCGGAGAAATCCCATTATTGCCTTTAGCTCTTCAGAGGCGTCGCTCTGCACCGCTCCGCCCCCCACATAAAAAACAGGTTTCTTCGAAGAAAAAATTTGCTTTACGGCCTTTGCAATTTGCTTAGTGTTTCCCTCGACTACTGGATTGTATGACCGCATCTGGACGGTTTCGGGAAACTCATAAGTCTCCAGGATTTCCGGATCGGTCGTATCTTTGGGGATATCAATGACCACGGGGCCAGGCCGACCCGTGGTCGCAATATGAAATGCTTTGCGAATAATCAAAGGTATTTCGCTGCAATGTTTAACAATAAAACTATGTTTTACGACGGGTCTAGACACGCCAACCATATCAGTTTCTTGAAAAGCGTCGCTTCCTATCAAATTAGAGGGAACTTGGCCTGACAACACGACCATCGGGATGCTATCCATGTGAGCCGTCGCGATACCAGTTATCGCGTTGGTTGCACCAGGTCCTGACGTGACCAGGACGACTCCGGCTTTTCCGGTCGCGCGAGCGTAACCATCCGCCATATGCGTCGCAGCTTGCTCATGCCGCACTAAAACATGACGTATCTTTTGCTGTCTAAAAATGGCGTCATAAATGTGCAATACAGCGCCACCAGGATAACCAAAGATACAATCGACGCCTTCTTCCTGCAGCGCCCTGATTAGCATATCTCCGCCTGACAACCTATCAGACATACCGTATTACTCCTTTAATCAGTAAGACAAATTTAAAAGTGCTTGGAAACCGAGAAAACCCATCAATCTCATATCAAACTATCTAATCCGTAATATCCACACTTCACCCTTGCCAAAACATATTCACTATATTTTTCAGACTCGGGCTTGAACTACCAGTCAAACAAGACATGAATGAATAGGACAACCCCTATTTTATCCCAAAAAGCAGAAAAGGCACATCGTTAAACGCTTATCCTTGAAGCAAAGCGACAGTTGCGAGTCGACCATCAAACTCCTTCATATCGCTTCTTTGAAAACGCCTAGCCGAGAAAAATCTCGAATCTGAGTATGAACACAAACCCGAAGAGAAGAGCTTACCGACCCCGGCTTGGTTTAGTTGACTCTCCGCCACTGAGACCAAATTCAACAAACGCTTACCTGCACCAGAATCAGACGAACTTCTTAAAACATTTTCCGAATGTCTCTCATCGAAAAGAGACCATACTTCACGGCCAACCTCATAATTTCTTTTTGAAATTGATGGCCCAATCCAGGCGACTAACTCTGACGAATAAGACGGATAACACGAGATCAACTCGCCTATTACACCTGACGCAAGCCCCTTCCATCCTGCGTGAGCGATTCCGAGCCAATCTTGTTTTTCAGAAGCAATCACAATAGGTAAGCAATCGGCGGTTAGTACAGCTAATCCAATACCTTGCTCTCTGGTCCAGCAGGCGTCAGTGTCAGGTAATTCAGCTTTATCTGAGGCACCTACCTCAACAACCCGATTGCCATGTACTTGCTTCATCCAGACTATATGTGATGCTCCTATTAAATTTTGTAATCTATTTCGATTGGTGATTACAGTCTCTTTGTCCCCGGCTCTTTCATTGTTTAAACAATAGTTACTGTCTATTGAGCTTTTGGACGAATCAATAATGGTCGAACCGCAGAAAACCTGGGCTTCTAACTCCCAACCTGCCTCAATCAACTCCATATCTCTTGTTTTCCCCCCAAGGCTTCTACAAGGTTAAGGAAATCCCCAGGCCACTGGGCTGAAAATCGTTGGGGCTCGCCAGTTATTGGATGTTCGAAACCTAGATACGCGGAATGTAGAGCCTGTCGCTTGAATTCTCGAACAATACTTGATCTTTCTTGGTCTATACCCTTTGGCAAAAGCCTCCTGGCACCATACTTCGCATCTCCCACTAGAGGATGTCCCAAACTACTTAAATGAACTCTAATCTGGTGCGTACGACCAGTCTTAAGCTCGGCCTGAACCAAGCTATGCACACTATAACGCTGCATCACTCTGATCTCAGTGAAAGCTTCCTTCCCAGACATGGAAACCACTTGCTTGGTTCTATTTTTCGGATCTCTACCAATAGGTCTATCAATATCGAATCCGCTCACAAGCTTTCCTTCGCAGACTGCATGATACCTTCGCTGCAAAGCCTTTATTGAAATCATCTCGGTCAACTTTTTATATGCCGTATTACTACAAGCGACAACTAGCAAACCGCTGGTATCTTTATCCAGTCGATGAACAATACCTGCTCGTGGCAAACTCTCTAAGACGGGACGGTAAGCTAATAGACCGTTGAGCAACGTACCCTGACCGTTGCCTGCTCCAGGATGCATCACCAACCCAGAGGGTTTATTTAGAACTAAAAGGTCGTCATCCTCATAAACCACATCAAGATCCAGATTTTCCGGTTTATGCCATTCTTCTTTTTTGACAATTTCTGCATCAAGAACCAAAACATCACCTTCGAAAAGCTTGTCTTTGCCTTTTTTCAGCTCTCCATTGATGGACAATTCACCTATTTTTATCCAGTGGGCTAATTCACTTCTTGAAAAATCGGAAAACAGACTCGCCGCCACCTTATCTGCCCTCAAAGCATCTAACTCAGCTGGGACCACCCTTTCTTGAAATATTCGTTTCATTGCGCTTGCAACCCGACAAGAATTAGTAAGAATACACGACATCTCTGTCTTATTGAGCAGGACATCAATTGGAAAACAACTTTTATTTGTTTAACTTCAAACAAACTAAAATAATGCTATCGTCTGTCATGTTGGTAGTCTGTGCCCTCTTCGCAGGATGCAGTTGGAATAGTAACGACAACGAAAACAAAGAAGATGGATTTCCGGAAGAAATCGAGACATCGGAGCAAAAACTATACAAACGTGCTCAAGGGTCTCTTCGTTCATCAAATTTCCGCAGCGCCATTGAACAACTGGAACAACTCGAGTCACGATTTCCATTCGGAAGATATGCTGAACAAGCTCAATTAGAGCTAATCTATGCAAAGTATATGACTTCAAGACTGGACGAGGCTAATGCTAGCGCTGATCGATTCATACGATTGCACCCTCAACATCCCAACATCGATTATGCCTATTACCTGAAAGGACTCTCTTCCTTTCACAAGACCAGAAGTATATTTGACCGGTTTTTTCAATCACAGGCTTTCAAAAAAGACATGCAGCCTGTACAGGCTGCCTACACAGATTTTGCGACGTTACTTAGCCTTTTTCCAGACAGCCAATACGCTCCTGACGTAAAGCAGAGAATGATACACCTTCGGAATATACTAGCCGACTACGAACTTGTAGTGGCCGACTACTACATGAGAAGAGGAGCTTATGTCGCCGCGGCAAATAGGGCTCGCTACGTTTTGGAAACCTATCCTAATACCTTGGCAACGCCAGATGCTATTATCCTATTAGTCGAATGCAACTGGAGATTGGGGCTAGAGACAGAAACCGATAACCTTCTTCGAGTACTCGCGTTGAACTATCCAGACCACGAAAATTTTGACGAGAACGGCAACCTCATTCTAGAAAATGAGGTAAAGAACAGAAATCGTTCTTGGACAAATATCATTACTCTGGGCCTTTTGGATCGACCCGAAATTCCTCCGCCCATAAATATTAAGCGATCCAGCTAACAGCAACTCTATACGCAACTTAGGTTAAGGGTTGCTCACAGCGAGTATTGAAAAGTCAAACAATATATCCCGACCAGAAAGCGGATGATTAAAATCCACCTCAACATTGTCCTCCAAGACTCTGACAATAACTCCCGGTAATTCTCCGCCTGGACCATCAAAGGATACGATTAGGCCTTCTTCTAGGCTCGCCCCAAGCTCTTCTCCCTCGAACTGGTCTCTTTTCATTAACCTAAGGTTGTCTTTATTTCGCTCTCCGAATGCGTCAGCTGCAGGAATCAGAACTTGATCAGAATCTCCCTTCTTAAGACCTATTAAAACCTCCTCGAACCCAGGTAGTAAATTTCCATCCCCAATAATCAGAGTCGCCGGGTTCCCTCTCCTTGTCGAATCAATTTCTTCACCACTTTCAATTATCAAGGAAAAGTGGAGTTTCACTTTAGAACCTTTGCGAATGACGACTCCATCAGAACTAGCAATCAGTGTCATTACTCGATTCCCCTAGAATCAATGCGCTTCTCCTGAATCATTTCTCTAACTAGGATAATAACCCACATAACCGCCCCCAAGGTCAATGCTGAATCGGCCAAATTAAAGGCTGGGAAATAATATTGGTCATAGTGGACCAGTATGAAATCCACAACATATCCGTTAACTAAACGATCAATCGTGTTACCTAATGCACCGCCAATGATCAGTGTATAAACCAAGTGCAGGGTAGAGAATCTCTCTTTTAAATTTCTTAACTCATTAACCAAGAAAGCTACAAAAAAAACCGCCAAGACCACAAAAAACCATCGTTGCCATCCACCGGCATTCGCGAGAAAGGAAAAAGCTGCACCCTCATTGTGCCATCTTACCCACGAAAAATAGGGAAATACTGGGATTCGATCTCCTAACGACATAGCGTCTACGGCAATACTTTTTGTCCACTGATCCAAGAAAACGACCAAAAATGATATTGAAAACCATCTAAGCATTGGCTCGGAACCAATCTTGGCTATGGGCGATGTCCTTTTCAATCTGAGCTTTCAGCACTTCAATTGAGGCGAACTGTTGTTCCTCTCGTATCTTCTGATGAAAAGTTACCGAGATGAGATGACCATATATATCCCCAGAGAAATCAAACAAATGAACCTCTAGTAAAGGCTCTTTGCCTCCTACTGTAGGCCGAATACCTATATTGGCAATTCCATTCCTTGGGCCTACGTCTAAACCATCGACGGAGACACTATAAACCCCTTCTAACGCTGATCGATATCTTTGCAAACGGATATTTGCGGTGGGGACGCCTAACTGCCTTCCCAACTGACGCCCGTAAACCACTCTCCCCATAATCGAATAGGGCCTACCCATAAGAGCTTTGGCTAATTCGAAATCGCCATTCGCCAGAGATTCCCTGACCCTGCTGCTACTAATACGTTGTCCCTCAAACTCCAAGGTCTGCGCACGCTCCACTTCAAAGCCTTTCTCTAATCCAGACTTTTCTAATAATTCGAAATCGCCCTCACGACCCTTACCAAATCTAAAATCATCACCAACTAACAAATATTTCGTATTTAATGCTCTAGAAAGAAAGTCCTCCGTGAACCAATTAGCAGGGACACTTTGTGTTTTCTCGTTAAACGGCAGGCATATCAATTGATCAAGCTCTGTCTGCGCCAGAATGGTCACCTTTTCTCTGAAGCGACTCAGGCGCGCCGGGACTTTCGTCCCCGCAAAAAATTCTCTAGGCTGCGGCTCGAAAGTTACGAGGACGGATGGCGCCTTGAATTCTCTGGATTTAAGAAAGAGGCGATCAAGCAGCATCTTATGACCAAGATGAACTCCATCGAAGTTACCGATGGTTACCACACAGCCTTTGCCGTTGGGTTTTAAATTATGAAATCCTCGCACTATTTCCATGTTTATTATCAGACAGTTTAAGATTATCGAGTGTTATAAGTTAAAAATGCTTCTAACTCATTAAACACTAGGCCTTAAATCTCGAGCTCTAAAACCGAGACCCAGCAATGCAATGAGATATAAGCCCAACACAGCCAATATAGCAATTAGCAATTTGGCCAATCGATCAAGCGGATCTTGCGCAAGCCAAATCAAGTCATCCGGACTCCAAGTGCCTAATCCCAGCGCCATCAAGAGACATAACAGATACACCTTAACTAGTTGAGGCGTCATAACTTTGATTGCTGCTATTTTATGCCGTCTGAAACCAAAATATAATAAAAAGACATTTGTCCAAGCAGATAAAGCGGTTGCTAAAGCCAAGCCTAAATGCCCCAGCGCCCTAAAAGTAGCCAAACTAACCAAGAGATTGACCGCTACCGCTGATGCCGCATAACGAAAAGGTTGTTTAGTATTTTTCTTTGCAAAAAAACCACTCGACAACACCCTCACCAAAACAAATCCAGGCAGCGCAATAGCAAACATCTCGAGAGCAAGGCCAGCCATTCTGACGTCGTAATCTGTCATGGCACCGCCCTCAAAACTCATAAATAGTACAGAAACCAAGGGAACGGCTAGAATATAAAGGCCTATCCCGGCCGGCAATCCCAAGCCTAGACCCATCAAAATACCCCAGTTCATTAAGCCATTGAAACTGTCTTCTGAACCACTTGAAGATTGTCTAGACAAATGAGGCAACATAACGGTACTCAATGCAATAGCCACCATGCCGACTGGTAACTCAAGCAAACGATCGGCGTAGTACAGCCAAGATATGCTGCCTTCCACCAAGTTAGACGCTATTACAGTATTAACTAGCGCATTTATCTGTCCTACCGAAGAAGCAAATATAGCGGGCACGATTAAAATACCCATTTCTTTAACACCTGAGTGCCTATAGTCGAGCTTTGGCTTAACAAGAAGACCCAAGAAACCTAGTGACGGAATCTGAAAAGCTAGCTGCGCAAGTCCGGCAAGCAAGACGGCCCACGCCAACACAACCACTGCCAGACCGTCAAAAACCTCCCAAATCCAAAGGAGCGATGCAATTATCAAACACAAATTAAGCAACACAGGTGTAATAGCAGGCACAGCAAAACGATCATGCGCATTGAGAACACCCCCCGCGTATGCTGTCAAAGAAATGAATCCGATGTAGGGGAACATAATACGAACTAAATCGCTTGTTTGAGCAAGTTTGCCGGGGTCTGACAAAAACCCAGGCGCAAACAACATTACCAGGAAGTCAGATCCAATAAATCCGAGAAAAACAAAAATAATTAACAAAGCACCAAACAATCCCGAAACGGATGACAAAAATATCCTGAGCTCCTCGCGTCCTTTAGCTTTGAACTCAACCATGACCGGAATAAACGCCTGATTAAAAGCGCCTTCCGCGAATAGTCTCCTGAAAAAATTAGGTATCCTAAACGCAACAAAAAATACATCTGCCATAGCAGAAGCACCGAAAACATATGACAGTGCTATATCTCTAATTAAACCGGAAACTCTTGAAAAAAATGTCATGAAGGACACGATAAAACCCTGGCGCGCCACCTTCTGACTGGAACCTTCCTCCTCTATGTCTGCTAGTTTTTCTCTATTCTCGGTTGACATCTAACAGTTACGGCGGCATATTTGCCGGCCTCAAGTTAATACCTCTCAAAAGGAGTAAAATTTGGCCAACAGTGCCCAAGCCAGAAAAAGAGCGCGACAAGGGGAAACTCGCAGAATCCGTAACGCCAGTCAGAGATCTATGGCTAGGACATACATAAAACGTGTGAACGCGGCGATAGAATCGAATAACGCAGAAGAAGCTTCTGAGGCTTTTTTGAAGGCGGTGCCAGTCATCGATAAGATGATTACAAAGGGAATACTCCACAAAAATCAAGCTGCTAGATACAAATCGCGATTAAACAAGAAAATCAAAGCGCTCGCCTCCTAATCGGTTAGTCATCCAGCCACATCTCAAACGAGCACTAGGTTATCACAATGTACCAGCTCGTTTTCGTACACATGCTCGATCTTCTCTAAGTACTTTTCAGAATTCACTCCTTTAAGCTTTAGAATATCTCCAGACGAATAATTGACTAACCCCTGAGCAATAACCGTCGCGTCCTGAGTCCGACACTCTATTAAATCCCCTCTTTCAAAACTCCCAGATACGCCGAGAACTCCTACAGCTAAAAGACTAGCTCCTCCCTTTGAAAGAGCTTCGGATGCCCCGGAATCGATAATCACATATCCAGCTGGCTTTAATTGATCTGCAATCCAACGTTTTCGAGATCTTAAGGATTTTTTATCGACGAACAAATGGGTTCCTATTTCTTCTCCAGACACTATTTTCACCAATATTTCAGCTATCTTCCCCGAAGCAATAACAGTATCTGCACCCGACCTACTCGCTAACCTCGCGGCTCTTACTTTGGAAAGCATACCTCCACGACCAAGGGTACTAGTGCGATCACTTGATAGACGTTCGAGGCTTTTGTCGTCGGCTGACGCTTTGAGAATAACTTCAGCACCATCATACATATTCGGATCTTTATCCATCAATCCTTCTACATCGGTCAAAATAATTTGAAGATCAGCGTCGATTAGATTTGTCACAAATGCTGAAAGAGTATCATTGTCCCCAAACCTGATTTCGTCAGTGGCTACAGTGTCGTTTTCGTTAATCAGAGGAATAACACCTAAATCCAGCAAGCGAGTTAAGGTGGATCGAGCATTCAAATATCTCTGTCGATTCGAAAAATCTTCATGAGTAAGCAAAATCATGGCGCTGGTTTGATCTAGCCTTCCAATATCTTCTTCGTAAGCCTGCATTAAGTTCATTTGGCCAATGGCCGCTATAGCTTGTAACTCATTAATTTTTGAAGGTCGCTTTTGCAATCCGAGTCTACCCATGCCTGCGGCCACGGCGCCGGAAGTAACAACCACAACCTTGTATCCATCATTTACTAATTGGCATATTTGAGCACAGTAAGCGGCTATCCGATCACGTAATATTCCCTTTTGGGACTGGGCCAGCAATGCAGAACCAATCTTAACTACAATACGTTTACTTGCTTTAAACGAACCTCTTTGATCAATCTTTGACATAGACTATCTCAATAGACGAGTCTGCTTCATCTTCTTCCAACCGATGCTTTTGTTTTAATTCGTGAATCGCCTCTCTCTCCTTATGCGAGCGAGCTAAGACATCGGCGCCTATTCGATTTTCCAAATCTTTAATTTTCTCTTTGAAATCAGCATTTTCACTCATAAGAGCATCCATAGCAGCCAGCTCTGACATAACTTCTTGTTTCAGATCCTTCAAGCCAACATCTGCCATCGCCGATATTGCAAACACTTTTCTAGTATCAAACCGTGTCTCGAAGGCCTTTATCAACTCGTCGATCTCACTTTGGTTTAGTTCATCTATCTTAGTTAAAACTATCCAAATCTCACGTTCCAACATCGAGAGACTGTATTCAGCTAATTCTCTCTCAACCAATTCGATGTTGTCCAAAGGCGAACTTTGGTCCAAAGGAAAAACCTCCACCAAATGCAAAATGACTCGAGTACGACTCAAATGCCTCAGAAACTGAGTTCCAAGCCCCTGCCCCCTTGCGGCGCCTTCAATCAAACCAGGGATATCGGCCATAACAAAACTCGCCTCTTCCGCCACACGAACCACACCTAAACTGGGGATCAAAGTGGTGAATGGATAATCGGCTACCTTGGGATTGGCAGCGGAGATAAGACTGATCAAGGTAGATTTGCCCGCATTAGGCAAACCCAGCAAACCAACATCTGCCAGCAATTTTAACTGAAGTCTCAACTGCCTCGACTCACCCTCGCCTCCAGCAATCGTCTTTCTTGGAGTTCGGTTCGTGCTTGACTTAAAGACAGCATTCCCCAGTCCTCTTGATCCCCCTTTAGCAACTAATAGAGCTTCCTCGTTTTCTTCTAAATCTCCCAGTATTTCCTGTGTTTCCTCATTTATTACGGTTGTACCAACCGGAACGCGAATAAGGTAATTCTCTCCGGCCGAGCCGGTTTTGTTCTGCCCAGATCCGGCCAGTCCACTTTCAGCTTTGAAAGATGGTTGGTACCTAAAGTCAACTAATGTATTTAGCGCGTCATCCGCGACCAGATAGACAGAGCCGCCCTCCCCGCCGTTACCGCCGTCCGGGCCGCCCTTTGGAATATACTTCTCTCGGCGAAAACTCAGGCAACCGTTTCCGCCTTTTCCAGCATTTACACGAATTGTCGCTTCATCTATAAACTGCACGCCAAACCCTCAATCTCTAATACAAAAAAACCCCGCCTTGGCGAGGTCTTTTTACCAAGAAACCGGACACTTTACTGCGCTTGTGCTACTACACTAATCGTTTTTCGTTTAAGAGCACCCTTTACAGAAAACTCGACCACGCCATCTGAGGTCGCGAACAAAGTATGATCTTTACCACAACCGACATTATCTCCAGGATGAAACTGAGTGCCCCTTTGTCGAATGAGAATATTTCCAGCTCGGACAACTTGCCCACCATACTTCTTAACACCAAGTCGTTTCGACTCAGAATCCCTTCCGTTCCTAGTGCTACCACCAGCCTTTTTATGCGCCATTCTATTTACTCCTTCCTAGGACTTTACGCCTGAATACTAGTAATTTTTACCTCGGTGAACCATTGTCTATGGCCTTGGCGTCTCATGTGATCCTTTCTTCTTCGAAACTTAAGTATCCGGATTTTCTTTCCTCGTTCCGATTTCAAAACTTCTGCTTTTACTGTGCTACCGTCTAAAAATGGGGTCCCGACGTCAACTTCTTCTCCATTGGCTACCATCAGCACCTTATCAAATACGATTTCATTGCCTGGTTCCGATTCAAGAAGCTCGAGACGCAACACGTCACCTTCGGTAACACGGTGTTGTTTACCCCCGCTTTGGAAAACTGCAAACATATCCCTACTCCTAACCTCAATCAGACTGTATCCTTGCCCTTTGCAATATTTGCGAAAATAACGCAACAAGAATTTCAAAGGCGCGTAATTTTAGGTGTAAAGTTTTCCGATTACAACGCAAAATAAGGTCAGATACGTCTCAAAGCCTATCTATAGCAAACAATTTTGGAATTAATGGCCCTACATGTCCGAATTAACTTCTAAATCGCCAGATAATGAGATTCCTTTGACGGACTCCGACATTCTGGATTCAGAGAAATTAGCCGAAGTTTACGACGTCGTAAGTGATGACTTCCTTGTGGTGAACGACCTAATCCCCAAAATGCTGTCTTCTGAGGTTGAATTAGTTGAAGAAATTGGCAGCTATATCGTCAAGGCCGGCGGCAAGCGTTTTAGACCCTTGCTGGTGCTTCTGACTTCAGGTCTTTTCAACACCAAGAACATGGACGCAAACAAACTAGCAATAGTGATCGAATTTCTCCATACCGCGACGCTACTGCACGACGATGTGGTAGACAAATCTGCGCTTAGACGAGGTCGATTAACAGCCAACGAGAAATGGGGAAACCCTCCCAGCGTTCTGGTCGGAGACTTTCTATACAGCAGAGCGTTTCAACTGATGGTTGAAATCGGAAATCTGAACGTCATGAAAATTCTCTCAGATGCCACAAACCTAATTGCTGAAGGGGAAGTGATGCAGCTCGCTAACCTGGGCAATTTCTCCTTGTCTGTGGATAGCTATCGAGCGGTCATCAACTGCAAAACGGCTCTTTTGTTCGAATCTGCCACCCATTCAGCTGGCGTTCTCGCGATGTCAAATAGTCCAAAAGTCAATGAAGACCACGTCGCTTCTATTAGATCCTACGGGCATCACTTTGGGATGGCTTATCAATTGGTGGATGACCTTTTGGACTACGTCGGGGACAAAACGATAATGGGCAAGAACACGGGCGACGATCTGTCCGAAGGCAAATTGACTCTTCCGATCATACTGGCTCTTGCTAAGACTAACGGCAAGGAAAAGGACACTCTGCTCTATGCGCTGAAACAAAAATCATCAGCTAATATGGAAGAGATCGTTGGAATAATCACCAAAAGCGGCGCGATCGAAGACACCCGAAAAGCAGCGCTCCACGAGATCCAACAAGCGCGAAGGCATCTGTTAAATCTTCCCGAAAATGAGTATCGATGTGCTCTTGAAAGCCTGACAGACTACAGTGCCAATCGTATCTTTTAGGCTCATCTCGTCTTTAATTTTCTTAGTAGCGCTTCCATGCTATTTGACGGCAAATGCCCAACCAAAAAAGGAATTGAATTTTAATCCATGCGAGCTATCAACCTTAGATGGTCGAGGCATGCTCTCTGCTTTATGTGCAGACTGGAAGCAACCAATAGACCCAGGTGATGCAAAGAGCACACAAATAGATCTTTTCGTAGTCAAAGTCAGTTCCGCTTCCCCCAATCCTAAGCCTGATCCTTTGTTGATAATAAACGGCGGACCCGGAGGTTCGTCAGTCGATCTCCTGGTCGACCTAGCTGGCGCTAACGTATTCAGAAGAATATTAAATAAAAGAGATGTTATTGTGATGGATCAGAGAGGCACCGGCCGATCATCCTCCCTCGCTTGTCCTGCGCTCGCAGACAATCAGCTACAAATAACAGATACAGATATCAAATTGCTCACGAAGGAATGCCTAGGACAACTCAATTACGATCCAAGATATTTTTCGACGACCCATGCAGTCCAAGACATCGAAAGTCTACGAATCGCCCTTGGAAAAGATCAGCTTAATGTTTACGGTGTATCTTATGGCACCAGGGTCGCCATGGAGTACGCCCGTCGATTCGAACAATCGACAAGAACGCTTATCCTTGATGGTGTAGTTCCGCCAACCATAGCCCTCGGGCCCGGCGTCGCCACTAAAAGCCAAGAGGCTCTTGATCTAGTTTTTGAGCAATGTCGCGAATCCGTCCCATGTAATGACGCGTTCCCAAGCCTTGACGAGAAGTTTTGGGATTTGATGACAAGGCTAGAGAAACATCCTGTAAACACGAAATTCCAGGACCCAAGGTCAGGCGATCCCATCGAGGTTGAAGTCGAAAAAGAGCATTTAGCGTTAGTGGTCAGAATGTCTCTTTACAACCCGGAACTAAGATCCCTATTGCCATATCTCATTTA
>CAJWGQ010000022.1 GCA_913041025.1 uncultured Gammaproteobacteria bacterium
GGCTTTCTCTTTTTATAGGTCGTTGATCAACTTTTGTTATTTCAAAACCAAGTTTCTCCAATCTCCTTTTTATCCTGCCAGCTGCTGTGAAAGTTGTTATTTGCGAATCTGTATGAAGATTCTTGGTAATCTCTAGAAGAAGCTCTTCTGACCACAGGTCTGGATTATGGGCGGGGTTGAAGCCATCCAAAAAACAAAAATCGATAGGAATTCTTTGTCTATTTGTTAGGTCTCTTAAACCTTCTTTAGCTTCTCCATAAAAGATACTTAAGTTAATTCTGCCTTCGAAAAATGAACGCCTATGCCAACCGGGCAATAGCGCAGGCACTTGGTCAATAAGATTAGAACTAAATGGAATGACTGGATCTAAGTTTGCGAAAGTTTTTTCATAGTCTCTTTTTGAAAAAGGATGTTTTTCGAATGAAATAAAGTGGAGATGATTTTTTGTATTTTGATCAAGGAATCTTTGGGCAGTTACACAAAAGTTTAGCCCCGCTCCAAAGCCCAACTCTAAGATGGTTGTTTGTGGTCTTTTCCTCGATAGATCGTCGAAGTTAGTGGGATTAATAAAGACTCGGTCTACCTCAGATGCAGCGTCAGGAGAAAAGTAGATGTCCTGATATTTATCTGAAAAGGGCTGACCGTTTATCCAGGAGAGCTTTGGTTCTTCCAGCATTTCTAGATACGTGCAATGGGATTGTCATCGTACTCAATCCACTCTGACCAAGACCCGGCGTACAAGATTGATTCCGAATAACCAGCAATCCTTAAAGACAAAATGTTGTGTGCTGCGGTAACTCCTGAGCCGCAGTAGCAGACGATTGGCTCACGCAGGCCTTCAAAACGATTGCGTAATTCCGACACAGATTTGAATCGATTGTCATTGTCGAGGTTTCCTGAGAAAGGATGGCAAACCGCGTTAGGTATATGTCCAGCTATTAAGTCTATTGGTTCGTTTTCTCCAGACCATCTTTCTAGGCTGCGAGCATCGACTAGATTTACGGACTTATTGGCTTTTAACTCTTCCATGGTTATTAATTTGGTCAGACTATTTTTTTCTTTAAAGCTGCCTATATCGGACTTGGGGCTAGATCCTGATTTTTTTGGGCCTTCCCAGGCTTGCCAGCCACCATTTAGCAATGCAACCTTTTCATGTCCAACCCATCTAAACATCCACCAGGCACGCGCTGCAAAGGATCCACCGGTCTCATCGTATACGACTATTTGATCTGAGTTGTCGATCCCCAAATTTCGAACTTTGGTTATCCAGTTTTCCTTGGCTGGTAGAGGGTGTCTTCCTTGGCGCCCCGGGGTGCCGCAAAGATCTTTTTCTAAGGATAAATATTGTGATTCAGAAATGTGACCTTTTAGGTAGTTGGTATAACCAAGATCTCTGTCTGAGAGATCCGCCCGACAGTCGAAGATCTTTAGGTTGTCTCCAGGAAAGTTAAGCATTTCGTGAGGTTCAATTAGAAGATCGTATTCTTTGTGAGATGTCATCGTCGTGTCTCTTAGTCGGAGTTTAGTTCGAGCTAAGACTCCTAGTATTTTTCCGATTATATGACAAAATCTATCCTGTTTTGGTTTCAATGAGTTTGAGTAAGCAATGTTGAATTGGTCCATTCACGGGTTTTGGGATTTTTCTGTTTCGGGCGTTGTTATCTATCTGCTGATCGTCACACATATCACGATCGTATCCGTAACGGTATACTTGCACCGTTTTTCCGCTCATAGATCATTGTTGCTAAACGCTCCTATTTCTCACTTTTTTAGGTTCTGGTTATGGTTAACCACGGGTCAAGGAACTCGGGATTGGACGGCTATTCATCGTAAGCATCATGCGGAATGTGAGACAACAGAAGATCCACACAGTCCGGTGAAACAGGGATTGGGAACAATACTTTGGAGAGGCGTAGAGGCTTATAAGTTCGCAATAGCAGATCGAGAAACTCTCAGGAGGTATGGTCGTGGTTGTCCTGATGATTGGCTGGAAAAGAATTTATATTGTCATAACTCGTTAGGAATCGCCCTAATGCTAGCTATCAATCTATTGTTGTTTGGGCTTTTGGGTATAACTGTTTGGGCAATCCAGATGATATGGATTCCTTTTTTTGCCGCAGGAATTATTAACGGTGTTGGGCATTCAGTTGGATACAGAAATTTCGAATCACCTGATGCGTCTCGGAATATTTTCCCTTTGGGTCTGCTTATAGGTGGTGAAGAATTGCACAATAATCATCACACTTACCCCAATTCGGCTAAGTTGTCTCGAAAAAATTATGAGTTTGATATTGGCTGGTTTTGGATCAAACTATTTTGCTTGATGGGGATGGCTTCAGTAGTATCTCGGGGTCCCGTGGTTCAGAGAAAGCAAAATAAAAAGGCTTTAGATTCTGAGAGTGTCTGGGCCCTTCTGAATGATCGATTCAATGTCATGGCTACATATTCAGAAGAAGTAATTGGCCCGATTGTTAAGGCTGAATATATGAAAGCAGATAAGCAGGGACAGAGACTGTTAAAGAAAGCAAGAAAATTATTAGCAGTGGATGAAGCGCTCTTGGATCGAGGAAAGCGCCTTAAGATAAGCCAGCTTTTAGAAACGAACGCGAAAATTAAGATAATTTATGATTTGAGACTGGAGTTGGAACAAATTTGGGCACAGAGAGGTAGTGACGTGTCCGAGGTGTTGGCTAGTCTCAGGGCCTGGACTAGAAAGGCCGAGTCAAAGCAACTGCTGGCATTGGATGAGTTTGTTCAAACTCTTTTAACCTATCATATGCCCGAGCCAAATCGGTCATAATTGCCAAGAGCCTACATCTTATTGACGACATCGATCCCTAGCAAAGACAAACCTTGTTGCAGAGTTTTGCCGGTGGCGTAAGTTATTGAAAGTCTCCGTAAGGTTGTATCTTCAGGCTGGTCAAGGATTGCAGATTGCTCGTAAAATTGGCTGAAAGCGGTTGCGACAGAATATAGTTGGTTGCATAAAAGATGGGGGTAGCCTTCTTTTGCTACTTGATCTACAACATCATCTAGTTTTATTAGCTCGACACACAATAACCTTTCTGGCTCGTCTTTCGGAGCAATCATCTTAATAAGTTCGTTTTCGGCTCTACCACTTCTAGTAATCAAGCTTTGTATTCTTGTGTAAGCATAGAGAAGATAGGGCGCTGTATTTCCTTCAAGAGATAACATTTGATCCCAATCGAAAATATAATCATTAGTCCTATTTTTAGATAAATCTGCGTATTTGATTGCCCCTATTCCTATGGTTTCTCCAATTTCCTGGGCCTGTTCTTCTGAGATCTCTGGATTTTTAGCTAAAACGGTTTGAGTTGCTCGGCTGATGGCTTCCTCAATGAGTGGCTTTAATTTGATTAGACCGCCTTCCCTTGTTTTAAAAGGTTTTCCTTCTTCATTCAGCATAGTCCCGAATGCCATGTGTTCGAGGGACGCAGCCTTAGGGTTCAAACCGGCCAACTCAATGGCTGCAAATATTTGCCGGAAATGTAGGGATTGTCGTGAGTCAACAAAGTAGAGGATTCTATGCGCAGCGAGCTCATTTACACGGTATCTAACAGCAGCTAAGTCAGTTGTCGCGTACAAAAACCCACCGTCGGCTTTTTGAACGATCAGAGGAGATTTTTGTCCTTCGAAAAAAATACACTGAGCCCCTTCGGACTCTTCAAGTAAATTGCCTTCTTCAAGAATTTTAATTATTTCAGGTAAAGCATCGTTATAGGAGCTTTCTCCTCGGACATGACTGCTATTGAGCCCAACTCTTAACTTTTCATAAATCTCTTCGCAGTGGGACATCGAGGTTTCAATAAAGGTTTTCCAATGTTTAGTTTCAAATGGTTTTCCTCCTTGCAGATTAACCACGGCCTCTCTGCTTCTGATGCTAAAGGCTTCATCCGAATCATATTCCTTTTTTGCAGAGCGATAGAAATCCTCTAAATCCGCCAACAGTTTTGAGGCATGTCCCCGTTCATGCATGTATGTTAAAAGCATGCCAAACTGAGTTCCCCAATCCCCGACATGATTTTGGCGAATCACATGATGGCCTTTCGACTCTAGTATATTGGCCATGCTGTCGCCTATTATCGTGCTTCGTAAGTGACCGACATGCATTTCCTTGGCTAGATTTGGAGCTGAATAATCGACGACAATATTTAGAGCTTGGTCATCCAAGGTAATTTTATTGGGAGCGATGCTTTGTAGAAAATCGGGGGCTAATTTAATATTAATGAACCCTGGTTTTGCGAAGGACACTTCCAAAGCGATATCAGCGAGTCGTGCGACTTCTATTACCTCTTTCGCCTTTTCGCCAGGGTCAAGTTTGGCCTTCTTGGCTGCCGCCATCACTCCGTTTACTTGAAAATCTCCGAGTTTTGGAGAGCTAGTGGTTTGTACTATTGCAGGTCCGTTTAAACCTACTTGATCGAAAGCTGCTTCTATTCTAGAAGCGATCAATTCTTTGACTTTCATGGCTAAATAGAACTAGACGACTATGCGAACTCTTTGGGCTTGAGGACCTTTTTCGGTAAGCATTTTATTAAATTTCACCGGTAATCCTTTGTCCACCATTGGTGGTTTTCCATTCACTAATTCTAGTTCTTGCTGATGGAAGAAGATCTCCTCTCCAGAATTGTCGACGATGAAACCGTAGCTCTTTCTTCGGTTATACCATTTGATCGTGCCGTCTAGCTGTTGGCTGTCATCTGGAGCTGACTGTCTTCGACCTGAATCTCTGCTATCTGTCTTGGTCTTGTTCCTGTTGTTAGGCTTTCGTGTCCTGGTGTTATTTTGTTTTCTGGCTTTGTTAGCTCTTTTTGTTGAAGTAGTGGTTTGTATTAGGTTCTTTGAAATTAAATGAATGAAAAGGCCATTTATGGCCAGGCAAAGAAAGATAGCAGTATAGAGCACCATGTAATTGTCAGGCGTAATAAGGCTCAACAATTGGATGGGTACATAAGTTAGAAGTAGTGCACTGACAATGATGTAGAAAAATATTTTCATTAAATAGATTGCTTAAAAAGAGTGGATACTACAGCAAATTACCATCTAACTCATCGCGTAGAGTCAGAGTCTTTTGATGGTTTTTATAACTATCGGTTGAATGGGTACAGCCGGCATCCCCCGTTGAATGTGAGTATCGACAAGTTCTATGTTCTCAACAACCTGCATACCTAGAGTAACGAAACCAAATACAGTGTACCCCATAACACCCTCTTTAAAGTCTAAATGACTATTGTCTTTTACGTTGATATAAAATTGAGCGCTTGCAGAGTTCGGGTCGGAAGTTCGCGCCATGGCTATTGTTCCTCTGGAATTAGGCAGCCCATTATTGGACTCATTTTTGACTCTTTTGCCAGAGTCTCGATATTCTAATTCGGATGTATATCCGCCAGCTTGAATCATGAAATTCGCAATAACTCTATGAAATATAAGTCCGTCATAGTGTTTTTGCTCAACTAGTTCCAGGAAATTTTCAACTGTTAAAGGTGCTTTGTCGGGTAGTAATGTTATTTCGATATGCCCAAGTTCAGTTTGGATTAGTACCTTAGGGTCCCCGGCTGAGCTCGCGTAGGTTGGAATCAAAAATGGCCCAAATAGAGTAAAAGTGATGCAAGCTACTACTTTTAAGATTTTAATTTTCATCAAGTTAAGGCCTTGCTAGTGCTTCAAGGTAATCGCGTATGGTGTTTTGGAAACCTCGTTGTAGAGAGTCTACTACAATAGCGTGGCCTATGGAGACTTCAGCCAGGTGTGGCAGTTTTGAAAATAAGGAGAGGTTCTCAAGATTCAGATCGTGACCTGCGTTGATTTCAAGCTGCAGCTGATGTGCAAATTCTGAGGCGTCGACATATTTCTTAAAGAGCTCATGCGTGAACTTGTGGTCTGGGCCATATTGCGCAAATGTTGAAGCGAAGGGGCCCGTATACAACTCAATTCTATCCGCTCCTATCTCACTAGCTAGTTTTATCTGCTCGTATTCCGGATCAAGGAAAAGACTAACCCTGGACTTCGATTTTTTGTATTTGTCTATTTTTCCAGCGAGCTCATTATGATTTTTTTCTAAATTCCAACCGTGATCAGAAGTAAGTTGTGTTTCATTATCGGGTACCAGAGTAACCTGCTCGGGCGCTGCTAAAGCAATGACCTGATCAAAACCTGGATAACCAGCCTTATTGGCCCCAGCAAATGGGTTCCCTTCAATATTTAATTCAATGCTTGAATGGGAATTTTCTAGTAGCGACCTGATATTTTGAACATCTGAAGGCCTAATGTGTCTTTGATCCGGTCTTGGATGGACGGTGATTCCTCTAGCCCCGGCTTCAATGGCTTCTATCGCGAAGGATAGGATGTCCGGGTTGTTGCCCTCTCTAGAATTTCTGATTAGCGCAATTTTGTTTAGGTTGACACTTAATGCAGTCAATTAATTAGTCCACCCGGTTGATTTTCTCCTGCCCTTTAGAATTAGTCCTATAACAAGTCCTGCGACGACCAGGCCTCCTCCAATAAGGAAATCTAGATATCGGCTGGTGTTTGATGCACTTTTTTCGTTTCGAGTTAATTGCAATATAGAATCTCTTAGCCTTTGGTTCGTTTGTTTTAAGATTGAATTATCTTGATTTATTTTGATGGTATCTGAAGCTAAGGCCTTTATATCCGCAAGCTCCGTTTCCAGGGTAGTTACGCTTTTTTCTAGTTCCTGATTAGTATCATTGGTTTCTATTACTCTATTTTCGAACAAGTCAGCTTGTTCACGTGCCGTTTTTAATTCAGATCTTAGTGTTTTGACAAATTGCTTTTGCTCATCTAACAGGAGTTTTGATGGGGGTTCTGTTACAACAAATTCTGCTGGTAGCCAGCCGATCTCACCGCGAGAGGTTTGTACTTTGATGTAATCGTTCTCTGGCGGCTCATCCAGTTGTCTAAGCTTGGTACCACTGATAATTTTTGTTCGTATGATTCGCTCATTGACCTCAGGTCCTGCCCTAAGAGGTATCGAGAACTCATCGGACACATATACAGCTTCATCACTTACCGCATTATGACAAATAAGAAAACCCAGAAAAAATGTGGTACCGACTTTGGAGTGATATTTTCTGACTTGTTGAATCAACGAGAAAATCTTACGTTTCTTGTTTAAAAGCTTTTTAATCATCTTTCGCCACGGAATCACTGAGATTTTCTTCGTTGAGTTGCTTAGTGTAGATTAAATAACCAAAAGCACTAAGCACCATGATGAGCGTCAAAATAGGTAAACCTATGACCTTGAAGGTCACCCAATCGCTTGTCGAGAGGTTTGTGGCTACCCATAGATTTATAAGTCCCTGAAAGAAAAAGAAAAAAGCCACATAGTTGGTAAGGAATCGCCAAGCAGTATCTTCCATAGTCAATTTGTCGCCTAGCATGCTCTTCAGAATAAAGGCCTTTTTATCTCTGAATTTAAAGAGGACCAGAAACCCCGCACAACCCCAAGAGAATAAGGTGGGCTTCCACTGTATGAACATTTCGTTTTGAAAAACGAGTGTTAGACCGCCGAAGAAGAAAACCAACCAAAAAGTAAACTGAAAGGTGCGACTAATTTTTCGTTGGCTGATTTTCAGGAACAGATATAAAACGGCGTACAGGATCATCAAAATGGCGGTTGCCGTATAAATATCCTTGACTAAGAAATATGACAATAAAAAGCCAATTAGAGGGATAAATTCCAGGAGATCGTTCATCGTCAATAGCACTTAGTAAGGGTGAGCCACACTTTAAAACATTTTGTCCGTTAGTCGTACTTGAAATAATGGTTCTTTGACTGCAGGGCTGTTATGGATGTTTAGTAATGCTTATAATGGGTAAACGCCACACCTGAGAGGTCCTCTTGAGCAATAGCGAATCTGAACGAAGAATCGTGTCAGGTATGCGCCCCACAGGAAAGTTGCATCTTGGACATTTGCACGGGGTACTTAAGAATTGGATCCAATTACAGCACGAGTACGATTGCTTTTTTTTCGTAGCGGATTTCCACGCGCTTACTACCAATTATGAGGACTCAAGGAATATAGAACAGTATAGTTTCGAAACTGTTGTTGATTGGCTCGCTGCAGGGGTTAATCCGGGAAGCGCCACAATCTTTGTGCAGAGCAAAGTGCCTGAGCATACTGAATTGCACCTTCTATTGTCTATGATAACTCCTCTGAGCTGGTTGGAGAGGGTTCCAAGTTATAAAGATCAGCAAGCCAAGCTTAATGACAAAGAGTTGGGGACCTACGGGTTTTTAGGATATCCGCTGTTGCAAGCTGCAGACATCTTGATTTACAGAGCGGGTAAGGTGCCAGTAGGGGCCGATCAGGTAGCCCATATAGAGCTAACCAGGGAGATAGCGCGGCGGTTTAATCATATTTATGGTCGAGAAGAAGGTTTCGAAGAGCAGGCGTTGGCTGCCATTAAGCTTATGGGCAAGAAAGCGGGTAAGCTATATCGAGATCTCAGAAGGTCCTTTCTGGAAAAAGGAGATTCGGAGGCTTTGTTGAGGGCCCGAGCTTTGCTTGAAGAACAACAAAACCTGTCGATCGGGGACAAAGAAAGGTTGTATGGATACCTAGAGGGTGGCGGAAGAATCATTTTGGCTGAACCCGAGCCGATTTTGACAGACGTTCCCAAGATGCCAGGTCTAGATGGAGAAAAAATGTCAAAATCGTACGATAATGTGATAAGTCTTCGAGAAGAACCCTCAGATGTCGAAAATAAAGTTCGCAAAATGATGACTGATCCTGCGCGCGTGCGTTTGAACGATCCTGGTAACCCTTCAAATTGCCCGGTCTATGATTTGCACGAGGTGTATTCTTCGGAAGATACAAAGTCGTGGGTGCGCAATGGATGTACGACTGCAGGTATTGGTTGTATAGATTGCAAGAAACCTTTAATTGACTCTATAAATACCGAACAGCAAATTATGATTGAAAGAGCTCAACAATTTGAAGAAGATCCTGGTTTGGTTCACTCGATAATTCAGGAAGGATCAGAGCAAGCAAGACTGGTCGCGCGAGAAACCTTAGAAGAAGTTAAGGAGTCGATTGGTATCAGCCATTGATGAGGCTGGATTTTCCTAAAATTGAATTTTAGTGCTCAGAAAATTAAAGGTCTTGATATTAGCGATATAACGGGAGAGAAAGTCATTGAGTGAGGATAGTGTAGTTGCACATGTAGGTGGTAATCCGGTGTCGGAGCTTCCAAAAGATCTGCATATTCCTCCTGAGGCTCTGAGAGTTTTCGTAGAGCTTTTTGAGGGACCACTGGACCTTCTTTTATATCTAGTGCGTAGACAAAATATCGATATCCTCGAAATCGAAGTTGCTGAAATCACAAAACAATATATTGATTATATTAATCTTATGGAGTCTTTAGAGATTGATCTTGCGGGCGAATATTTGGCCATGGCGGCGACATTGACAGAAATTAAATCAAGGATGCTTTTGCCTAGGACTGGTGAAGACGAGGAAGAGGAAGATCCAAAAGAAGAGCTATTAAGAAGGCTCCAAGAATACGAAGAAATCAAATGCGCAGCTGGAGTCATAGAAAGGCTTCCCAGAGTGGAGCGTGATATACACCTATTGTCGGTGGAAAAGCCTGTAATTGAAGAAGATATTCCTGAAGTTGAAGTGGATCTAAAGGAAGTTTTGGTTGCTTTTTCAGCTGTGCTGAGAAGAGCTGAAATGTTTAGTAAGCATCAGATTGAGTATGAAACGTTGTCTGTTCGAGACTCTATGGCTTCAATATTGACGAAATTAAATTTACATGACGGCTACTTAAGTTTTTATGATCTTTTTGAGGCAGAGCGAGGTCGGATGGAAATAATTGTAAACTTTTTGGCACTTATGGAATTGCTCAGGGAAAGCTTGATCGATCTGGTTCAGGCTGAAGCTTACTCAGAACTTCACATAAAGGTTGTACAATCGGATAGATAGTTGGGTCATTGGGGAGTTAATGAACGTAATTAGTGGAAATCAGCGATCATGATGGAATTTGAAAAGGTGGTTGGCATTGTAGAAGCTGCGCTACTTACGGCTGACGGGCCTATGCAGGTTAAAGAACTTGCAGGATTGTTTAATTCTGAGGAAATTGATGAGAACGACTCTTCGCGAGTTGTAAAAGAATGCATATTAGAGCTAGAAAAGAGATGTGAATCGAGAAGCATCGAGCTCAAGCGAGTTGCCTCAGGGTATCGTTTTCAGGTAAAGCAGGAATATGGCGAATGGGTGGGCCGTATGCTGAAAGAACGGCCTCCACGCTATACGAGAGCGTTATTGGAGACGTTATCTATTATCGTATACAAACAGCCGGTAACAAGGGGCGACATAGAAGAGCTGCGAGGTGTGTCTGTAAGCCAAAACATAATGCGAACCTTGTTGGAGCGGGGTTGGATTAAGATTGTCGGTCAAAAAGAAGTGCCTGGCAGACCGTCGCTATATGCGACAACAAAGGGTTTTTTGGATTACTTTGATTTGAAGAGTCTTAATGAATTGCCAGAAATTTCTGAAATTCAGGAATTAGTCTTAAAGGAAGCTCAGACCGTCGAAAACATGGTTGTCCAGGACCTTCATCTAGAGCAAGAGCGCGAGGATAGCTCGAATGTATCGCAAAGTTCAGATGAAAAAGCTGCAGGGAGCAATGACGAGCAATCCAACGTCGTAAATTTGCCGGTGAATCAATAGCTGAATCGACTAATATGGCTTGTTTTAGTTTTGTCTAGGTTCCTAAAATTTTTCGTTTTTTAATCTTGGTGAATCCTAATTTCTGAAAAAATTCAAAAATTGTTAGCCCATGAGGGATTGGGATCGCGCCGGACCATCGAAAGATTGATTAGCTCTGGTCTTGTTGAAGTGGATGGCCAAAAGGCGCATATCGGACAGAGAATTGATCAAACTAGCAGCGTTGTCGTGGATGGAAGGAAAGTGCGGCTGAAGAGCGCAAGTACGACTGACGTGATTGTGTTGAATAAAAGTATAGGGACAGTCAGCACAAGAAGGGATGAGAAAGGGCGAACAACTATTTATAAAAATTTATCTAAACCACCGCATGGGCGCTGGGTTAGTGTAGGCCGACTAGATATCAACACTTCAGGCCTTATTTTATTGACCAACAACGGAGAGTTGGCCAACCGAATGATGCACCCTTCGAGTGGGGTAGATAAGGAATATGCCGTTCGTGTTAGTGGCCGTTTGAGTGATGAAGAACTAGAAACGGTGCGAGAAGGGGTGGAGGTCGATGGAGCACAAATAAAGTTTTCTGATATTCAGTTCTTTGGTGGAACTAATAGAAATAATTGGTATCACGTCGTTTTGATGGACGGTAAGAATCGTGAAGTACGAAACATTTTTGAGTACGTTGGATTTTCTGTTAGCCGTTTAAAACGAGTTCGATTTGGCCCTGTAGTCTTGCCGTCAAGTTTAAAGGTAGGTCAACATCTACTATTATCCGAAGAAGACACGCAGGCGCTATGTTCATTCTTTGGCATCGTTTATAAATCTGGTGCAACTCCGATAAAGAGAAAAAATGAAAAATCGAACAAGTCCCTCTTGATCCCATACCCAGGGCTTGATTTTTAAAGTCTATTGTTGGCTTATCCACTCCTCCATATTGATTGATTTGCCGCTGCTGGGTAAAGAAATTTGAGCTTTACTGCCCTCAACCAGGGCAATAAATAGATCTAGAAAGGTTTCAGGAATTTTTAATTTTTCTGGGTCCTCTAATGGATAAGCTTCCTTGCGCATTTTCGTGCGAGTCGCTCCTGGGTTAACCGAATAAACTCTTATGCGTTCTGCTTCTTCAGTTTCGTCTGCGAGAGTTTGAGTGAAGCCTTCGATGGCAAATTTGGATGCGGAATATGCTCCCCAATAAGCTCGGCCTTTTCGCCCCACGCTAGAGGAAATGTTGATGACGCATGAGTCCTCACCGGTGTCCAGAAGACTAAATAGACCTTTCGTCAGCACAAAAGGTGCTATGACGTTAATTTGAAAAACCTTAGCCCATTCAATCTCGGGATAATGCGCTATTGGAACGCGGGGCCCAAGCATCGAAGCATTGTTAATCAAAACGTCTAAAGATTCATAGTTTTCGGTAATCAAATTCGCTAAGTTTAAGACCATCTGATCATTCAGAATTTCTAAATCGGATGGAATGATTGTGGGCTTTGTGGTCGTATGCTTCGTTATCCAATCAAAACAAGCTTCTAGTTTTGACCGTGTTTTTCCTAATAAGAGGATGTTCGCGCCGTATAATGCAAAAGTCTTTGCCATCGACAGCCCTATTCCATCACCTGCTCCGGTTACCAGAATATTTTTCCCATTAAGCGCGTTTGCGTTTGGTTTGTATCTCCAATTCTGAAGCTCTTTATATAGTTCCGGATATATGCTGTTTATAAAATCAGGGTCGTTTTCAGACATTAGTTTTTCCTGGCATGCACGATATAGTTTGCTGAGACATTTTTGTCGATTCGAGTTTTACGCGTGAAGGGGTTGTAAGAAATTCCGCTGAGATCGAGCAGCTCTAGGTTGGCTTCCCTAATAGCCTTGGCTAGCTCCGAAGGTTTGATGAATTTTTGATATTCGTGTGTTCCTCTGGGAAGGATTTTCAATATCTCTTCCGCTCCGACAATCAACTTGAAGAAAGAAATAGGGTTTCTATTTATCGTTGAAAAAAAGAGGTTACCACCAGGTTTGGTTAAATCGGCGCATGCCTGAACTGTCGAGTGGAAATCTGTGACGTGTTCTAGTAGCTCCATGCAAGTAACCACATTAAAATAATTTTGGTAGTCGTCAGACAAGGTTTCCACGGTAGTTAATTGGTAGTCTATTTCTAAATCCTGGTCGAGAGCGTGTAGCTGAGCAACCTTTAGAGGCTTGGGAGCTGCATCGATTCCCACTATTTTTTCGGTGTGAGCTTTTAAAGATTCGGTCAGGATCCCTCCGCCACAGCCTACATCCAAAATCGTCGATAGTGGTTCGCTTACCCGGCTCAAAATGTAATCTAAGCGGCTTGGATTAATATCGTGTAGCGCTTTGAAGTCGCCGTTTGGATCCCACCAAGTAGAAGCCATTTGATTAAATTTATTAATTTCTTCAGGGTCCAGATTTTCCATTTTACTCACTAGTTCGAGCCTACAAAACGAATCTATCTATTATGTTTTCGGTTTAGCTAATTTGACAGGTGTTTCTAAAGTAAAGAATTGCCGGAAACAAATACGTGGTCTAGCTGCAGCTGGCTGTTGCCGAATAACAAATCTGTTAGTGAGTTTGTTGAAAAATTTCTATTCGAATTTCCAATATTCAAAGTAACAAGGTCTGCTTTTTTACCTACTTCTATGCTTCCTATTTCATTTGCTAGTCCAAGCACTTTGGCGCCGCCTAAAGTTAAGGCATAGACAAGATCTTCTGCTTTAATGGTTTTAGGGTTGAGTGTTTGATGTTTCGATAGTAACGCTGCCAAGAAAGCGGTGTCCAAGAGACTCTTAAAGTTATTGGATGGTGTGTAATGAGTGCCTATTCCTATATCGAAATCTTTGTCCCAAAATTCTTGTAGCGAATTGCAGCCTTGAGCATTTGCCATTGCAAGGGATGGGCAATGGATTATCTTGGTGCCTGTGGTTTCCAGGATTGCTAGTTCCTCTTCATCAAATTTAAGCAATGGAATTGATTGAAAGTTAGGACCAAGCAGTCCAGATTGTTGGTGTTGCTCGAGCGAAGAAACGGTCTCACTATTCTGTGAGCTTGACGGTTTAGCTTTTGTCGCTTGAAGCCCTTGTATCGGAGCTTGTATTTCGTTTGCATACATCGCCAGCAATTCAATAAACTCAATTTTCATGAGGGTCGGATTGTCCAGGCCAAAAGCAATATTAATCAGCGAGTTATTTTTGTATTTATCGTGTAGCTCGAGGGTTTGACGCAAACTTCGATTTTGCTGATATTCCACGCCTGATTCTTCGGTAATGAATGAAGCTAACTGGCATCTAAGTCCTAGTTGAGCGCTTTGTTCAACAAGTTCTTCAATATTTGAAGTCATACCTGCGAAAGTTGTTGTGCCCGTTTTGACGAGCGCAGCAAGCACATCAGACTGATTTATCGTTTTGTTTTCATTGCTGTAAGCGGTGGGCTCATTCTTCCTATCGCTAAAGGCGGATGATTTACCGTTCCTTGATTGTAAGGCAGAGGCGTTGGGAGCAGAAAAATCGACATGGCAATTAATTAGCCCGGGCATGATCAAGTGATTTGGCAGATCTAAGGTTTCTCGCCCATTAAATTCGGTCGCAAGAGTTTTTGAGTTTCCTATTTTCGCTATGAACCCTTTTTCGATTGCAATCGATTGGTCTTCTATCAACGCCATGTCGTCGTTGACAGGTAAACACAGTTTAGAATTGATCATCAGATCGCAGGTTTTCATGCGCTGATTATACAGATCTGACGGCCGTTAATGGCATCGAAATACTGGGTCTAAAGGTTATTTGGAGAAGGCCAATGTACAAAGATATAGAACACTCAGTCTTGGTATCGTGATAGAATATATTTTTGCACTTAAGCGTTAAGTATGTCCGAATTTGGACCCACCCAGGACGATGATGTCCAGCTCGTAAATATTGAAGAGGAAATCAAGCAGTCTTATCTAGACTACGCGATGAGTGTAATAGTTGGCCGAGCTTTACCTGATGCTCGCGATGGCCTAAAGCCTGTTCATAAACGGGTGCTGTATGCGATGAATGAGTTAAATAACGTATACAACCGGCCTTATGTGAAGTCCGCTCGTGTCGTTGGAGAGGTGATTGGAAAATATCATCCTCACGGCGATGCTGCAGCGTACGAGACAATTGTTCGGATGGCTCAAGATTTTAACATGCGGTATATGCTTGTGGATGGTCAAGGGAATTTTGGCTCGATAGACCCAGACCCCCCTGCCGCGCAACGGTACACCGAAGTTCGCATGACAAAAATTGCGAGCGCCTTGTTGGAGGACCTCGACAAAGATACGGTCGATTTCGTTAACAATTACGATGACACGTTAACGATGCCATCGGTATTACCAACTCGAATTCCAAATTTACTGGTCAATGGGAGTGCAGGAATTGCAGTAGGATTTGCCTCCAATATACCGCCCCATAACATTGGGGAAGTGCTTGATGCTTGTATTCATTTGCTTAATAACCCAGAAGCTTCTATTGAAGAAATGATTGGCTTTGTGCAAGGGCCTGACTTCCCAACGGGCGGAATCATCAATGGTAGATCAGGAATTGTTCAAGGCTACAAGACTGGTCGGGGGAAAATTTATGTCAGAGGTCGAGCTACTGTAGAGATTGATAAGTCGGAAAAAGAGCGAATCATTATTACTGAAATCCCTTACCAGCTCAGGAAAAATGCGTTACTAGAAAAAATAGCAGAGCTCTTCAAGGATAAAAAAATAGAGGGCATCACAGAGCTAAGAGATGAATCAGATAAGGATGGTTTGAGAATAGTTGTGGAGCTTAGAAGAGGGGAATCAGGAGAGGTGGTGTTGAATAACCTATATTCTCAAACTCAGCTGCAGTCTGTTTTCAGTATAAACAACATCGCTCTAGTTGATGGCCAGCCCAAGCTTTTAAATCTCAAAGAAATGATTGAAGCTTTCATCGAGCATCGAAAAGAGGTCGTGACTAGGCGTACTTTATATTTGCTTCGGAGAGCGCGCCAACGAGCTCACATACTTGAAGGGCAGGCTGTTGCTTTAGCGAATATCGATGAAGTGATTGAATTAATTAAATCTTCTCCGACAGCTAAAGAAGCTCGAGAGGGATTAGTAGCAAAAACCTGGCAGGCAGAAGACCTCAAGGCTCTTTTGGAAGAAGTTGGGCTTGATGCTTCGCGGCCAGATGGTTTGTCAGAAGATTTTGGATTCCAAGGAGATTCATACCAGTTAACTGAAGAACAAGCACAGGCAATATTGGAGATGAGACTCCAAAGACTCACGAGTATGGAGCAAGACAAGCTGATTGAAGATTATAGAAATATTGTTGACGAGATTCGCGATCTTCTGGACATTCTGGGCTCTAGTGAGCGATTAAGATCGGTGGTTGGAGACGAGCTCTTAGAAGTTAAGAATGAGTATGGAGACGATAGAAGAACCGAGATTGTTGAAAACCAATTAGATCTTTCGGATGAGGATTTAATCGCCGAAGAGGATCTCGTATTAACAATTTCGCATCAGGGATATGCTAAAACACAACCTCTTGATACTTATCAATCTCAAAAGCGAGGGGGTAGAGGAAAGGCTGCGGCATCGGTGAAAGATGAGGATTTCGTTGAGCATTTATTGTTCGCGAATTCTCACGCCACGGTTTTGTGTTTTTCGAATAAAGGAAAGGTTTATTGGTTAAAGGTTTACCAAATTCCTCAAGCAAGTAGATCTGCTAAGGGTCGGCCGATGGTCAATATTCTGCCGCTTGATAGCGAAGAGAGGATAACCGCTGTATTGCCGATTGCAGAGTTCACGAGTAATCACTTTGTCTTTATGGCAACAGCAAATGGCACCGTCAAAAAAACCCCTCTAGAACAGTTCTCCAGGCCCAGAGCGAGCGGTTTGATAGCACTAGATCTCGAAGAAGATAACTGGTTGGTGGGTGCGGCTATAACTGATGGAGAGAGTGATATTTTGCTGTGTTCCTCGTCTGGTAAAGCGGTGCGTTTCGCGGAATCGGCTGTACGCTCCATGGGTAGAAGTGCTAAAGGTGTTAGAGGTATTAGACTCACTAAAGGTCATGAAGTAATTTCTTTAAGCGTTCCGGAAGAAGGAGGAAGACTGCTCACGGCTAGCTCAAATGGTTTCGGTAAGTGTACTGAGCTAGCTGAATTTCCGACAAAGGGGCGCGGTGGTCAGGGCGTAATAGCCATGCAAACCAGTGAAAGAAATGGGGATTTGGTTGGAGCGGTACAGGTTTTCGGCTCGGATGAAGTAATGTTGATTAGCAATTTGGGTACTTTAGTTAGAACTTCGGTAGATGAAATATCGGTATTGGGGCGCAACACACAAGGAGTTAAATTGATTAATCTCAAGGATGGAGAATCTCTAAACAGTGTTGAACGAATATTCGATGAAGACGGAGAGTCTGGTCCTGAAGTATGATCTCGATTTTCCTGATAGGTGAAGCAGTATGGTGAGGTCAATAAACTTTGCGGCGGGTCCCGCGACATTGCCTACAGAAGTGTTGGAGCATGCTAGATCGGAGTTTTTAGATTACCAGCAAACCGGGATGTCCATCATGGAGATGAGTCATAGAGGATCCGAGTTTCGCGAAGTGCTCGCAAAGGCGGAATCTGATTTTAGGTCTTTGTTAGCAATCTCCAATGATTATCATGTTCTTTTTCTGCAGGGAGGGGCAACCGCTCAGTTTGCTGGAGTACCCATGAATCTAGCAAGGGAACATAGACGGACAGATTACCTTGATACTGGGTCTTGGTCGAGAAAAGCAATTAAGGAAGCTGGTGCTTTCTCTGATGTTCATACAGTGGCAACTAGCGAAGAGGCTTCTTATCATCACATACCGCCTGAAGGTGAGTGGGACATACGAGAGGAGACTTCTTATGTGCATATTTGCTCAAATGAAACCATAGGTGGGTTGCAGTTCAAAAAGTTTCCAAAGCTAGAAGTGCCGCTAGTGGCAGATATGTCTTCAGACATATTGTCTAGAGAGATTGAAATGGATGATTTTGGAGCAATCTATGCGGGTGCTCAAAAGAATATTGGCCCTGCGGGTCTTGCATTAGTTGTCGTTCGTAAAGACCTCCTAGTTAGGAATAATAATAGTATTCCTTCGTTCCTGGATTACTCCTTGCAAGCCGAAGCTGATTCAATGTTAAACACGCCGCCTACCTTCACCATATATTTGGCGGGTTTGGTTTTTGACTGGCTGCGCAAGAAGGGCGGTCTATCAGTAATAGAAAAAGAAAATGAGCACAAGGCTGGTTTGATTTACGATGTCATCGAGCGAGGGGATTTTTATTCTTGTCCTGTCGATCCGGCGTTTCGGTCAAGTATGAATATTCCTTTTAGGTTGAAAGTTGAAGAGCTTGAAGCGATTTTTTTGGAGAGAGCTGAGAAGGCTGGTTTGTTCAATCTAAAAGGTCATCGAAGTGTTGGTGGTATGAGGGCGAGTATTTACAACGCTGTTCCTGTAAGCTGGGTAGAAGAGCTTGGCAAGTTTATGAACGACTTTGAGAATGAATACGGATAATGATCAGCTAGAGCCCCTACGTAATCAAATTGACAAAATTGATTCCGATTTACTCGCCTTAATGAACCGACGCGCCGAGTGTGCGATCGAGATTGGTAAACTAAAAATTAGCCAGGATACTCAAGAAGAAGTCAGTTTCTACAGGCCGGAGAGAGTTGAGCTAGTTCGAAAAAAGTTAGTTCAGGAGAACACAGGGCCTCTACGAGCAGAACATGTAAGCGCGATATTTAATGAGATTATGTCAAGCTGTTTGGGTCTTGAGCAGATAATTACGGTCTCGTATCTGGGCCCTCAAGGTACCTTTTCCGAGGCAGCTGTATTGAAACAGTTTGGTCGCTCGGTAAGAACTGAACCTGTTTTGTCCATTGATCAGGTTTTCCGAGCAGTAGAGTCGGGATCAGCGAATTTTGGTGTCGTGCCCGTTGAAAATTCTACTGAGGGTATGGTGAGTCAGACTCTCGATTGCTTTGTTAGGAGCGACGCACATATTTGTGCCGAAGTAGAGCTACTGATCCACCAATGTTTTTTAAGGAAACCCAATGCCTCTGTAGCGCTTAGAGAAATTGTTTCTCATAGCCAAAGTCTGGCTCAATGCAGATCTTGGCTTGATAGTCACTATAGAGAAATACCAAGAAGAAGTGTTGCGAGCAATGCTGAAGCTGCGCGACTTGCTTCTAAGGACGGCAGTGTTGCTGCAGTGGCAGGAGAGATAGCGGCGAATCAGTATGGTTTGTCGATTTTGACTCCAAACATTGAAGATAATCCTAGTAATAAGACTAGATTCTTGATTATAGGACGGCAGGTAACCGGGACATCTGGTAACGATAAAACCTCGATATTAGTGGCTGTGAAGAATAAATCTGGGGCTTTATACGATGTGTTGGAGCCGTTCAAAGACATGGGGATTGGACTTTCGAGAATAGAGACTCGCCCTTCCGGCTCGGGCGATTGGTCCTACCTTTTTTTTATTGACTTCGAAGGCCATATTGAAGACGAAAAAGTGGAAAAAGTATTGGCAAAAGTCGAAGAATTAGCTCTCAGTCTAAAAGTGTTAGGTTCTTACCCAAACGCAGCTTAATGACAATAAGAAATATAAATTCAGTCATTGCTGGTTTAAGTCCTTATAAACCTGGAAAGCCCATAGAGGAGCTGAGCCGTGAGTTAGGTTTGACGGATATTGTTAAACTAGCGAGTAATGAAAACCCTTTTGGAGCTTCCAGAAAAGTAAAAGAGGCTTTGGTTTCGGCAGTTGATGAGCTTACGAGATATCCTGACGGTAGTGGTTTTGCCTTGAAGAGAGCACTTTCCGAAAAACTAAAAGTAGAATCGTCTCAGATTACTTTAGGAAATGGATCGAACGATGTTTTGGACTTGATTGCTCGTGCCACTATGGAGAGCGACTCGGAAGGAATTATCTCAGAGCATAGTTTTGTTGTTTATGGGTTGGCTATTAAATGTGCAGGCGGCAGAGCAGTAGTTGTGCCTGCATTGAACTATGGTTGTGATTTGCAAGCAATGTCGCTAGCGGTGACTGACAAGACGAGGGTCATTTACATTGCGAACCCAAATAATCCAACAGGCACTTGGGTAACCGACCAAGAGCTGAAGAGATTTCTAGATTCAGTTCCACCAAACGTTTGGATAGTGCTGGATGAGGCGTACTTTGAGTATGTGGCTGATTCAGAATACCCCCATGGTTTGGAGTTACAAACTAAATATCCCAATTTAATCGTTACCCGTACTTTCTCTAAAGCGTATGGGTTGGCAGCACTTAGAGTCGGATATTCTGTTTCGTCAGCAGAGTTTGCGGATATCCTTAATAGAGTTAGGCAGCCCTTCAACGTTAACTCTTTGGCCTTAGCAGCTGCGCTCTCAGCTTTAGATGATCAAGAGTTCATTCAAACCAGTGTGAGAGCGAATGAAATAGGGATGGCGCAAATATGTTCGGGTCTCGATCAGTTAAACTTAAAGGTGATTCCTTCAGCAGGTAATTTTGTTAGTTTTGATACCGGTCAATCAGAAATAGAAATTTTTAATCGTTTACTTTCGAAGGGAGTAATTGTTCGTCCTATAGCTGAGTACGGATTACCGGGCTTCGTAAGAGTTACGGTTGGGTTGGAGTCCGAAAATGCGCGTTTTCTGGAGGCACTCGGCGAAGTGTTATGAGGCAAATAACCATCATAGGGGTTGGATTCATTGGTGGTTGTTTAGCCAGCTCAATAAAGAAGTTAAAAATTTGCGAGCGATTGGTTGGTATAGAACTGAGTTCTGAAAATCGAAACTATATCGTAGAAAAAGGCCTTGTCGATGAAGTCGTTGAGGAGGTTCCTGAGGATGCCGATCTGATTGTGATTGCGTTGCCTAACGATCAAGTCGCGGAGTGGGTGTGTAAGTTAAGAAACCACAAAGCTTTGGTTCTAGATGTCGCGAGTGTAAAAGGTGAAATACTCAATCGAGTTGAATCCGAGCTTGGTGAACTGCCGAAAAATTACGTGCCGTGCCACCCAATCGCTGGATCTGAAAAAATAGGGCCCAGAACCTCTCATTCATCCTTGTTTGAAAATAGACCCGTGGTGATCATACCTCATCAAAATCAGAGATCTGGGTCTCAAGAGTTCGTGATAGAGTTCTGGTCCGAGCTGAGTGCGAAATGTGTCGAGCTATCGGCTCTGGAACACGACGCTATTTTAGCCAAGACCAGCCATTTGCCTCATATATTAGCTTACTCATTTATGTCGATGTTGAATAAGAAGGATGTTGGCTTGGCTGGCGGTGGATTAGAGGACTTCACTAGGATTGCCGGAGCTAATCCTGATATGTGGTGGGCGATTTTTAGCTTGAATGAACCAGAACTCAGTAAAGCAATGGATGAATTTCAACAAGCATTTGACAAATTAAGAGAAGCTATATCAAAAAGAGATCAGCACGCTGC
>CAJWGQ010000023.1 GCA_913041025.1 uncultured Gammaproteobacteria bacterium
CCCCTAAATAGATAGCAAATGCGACTCCACCAATATTGCCTGTTCCGACCGTGCCCGAGAGTGCGGTAGCTAAAGCTTGAAAATGGGTGGTGTCTCCTGGGTCATCTTCGGAGCTGTGCTTTCCCCACAGCACCGACCAAGCATGCCGAAAATAGCGTATTTGAGGGAAACCCAGATAGACAGTAAAAAATAGACCTACGCCCAATATAAGAAACGGGAAATAGAATGCTCCTCCGAGGAGACTATCGGCAAAAATCACTATATGTTCAAGAGTTTCGATGAATTTAACTCCCGCTTAATTCTTAAATAAAGCCTTGTGCATTACATGAAAAAGCTCGTTCTGCTCCATTGTGCCTCTAACCATGTCTGAAGCTAATCCTGTTGCATAGGCAGCCACATCCTCTCCAGCATGCGTCTCCATATACATCGGTCTGGTGCTAAGTTGTCGATAATCTATTGATTTAGTATCAACTTTGCTTAAATCAGGGATTTCCTTCAAATAACCAGGTCCGTTGGCATAGCTTAAAGTCGTGTAAGGTTTGCCAAGTGCATCAGGCACATCATGCCCGCCAGCTCTAGCAAGTCCTAATATCGGATTACCTCTTGCTTGATAGCCGCTAATCGTTAACGTGTGACTATGATCCGATGTAACTATTATTAAAGTTTCTGACAAATCTACCATGTTCAAAGCGACCGAAACTGCTTTTGAAAGTTCTACCGTATCTGTTATTGCTCTGTATGCATTACCAGCATGATGTCCATGATCGATCCGACCCGCCTCGACAAGCAAGAAGAAACCCTTCTTATTTTTATGATTGAGTGCATTTAAAGCAAATTCAGTCATTTCGGACAACGCGGGTTCGCCGACTTGATCCTTCAAACGATCTGCCTCGAAGTGCATATGAGAAGATTCGAATAGCCCTAAAATCTGAGTACTACTTTTGGGATTTAGGGTTCTTAAGCCTTCCAAACTCCAAACGTATTTCCTATTTTTTTTGTCTTCGATCCACTCGCTTATTAGGTTTCTTTTATCGGTACGTTTGCCCGATCGACTTTCATACTCAGGGTCTGGCTCATATTGAGGGAGGAAATTTGCTCTTCCACCCCCTAAAACAATATCCACACCATCTCCATGTTTAAATTCAACTAGTTGTCGTGCGATGTCCTTGCAGCCGTAAGTTACGGCATCTTCTGAAAGGTCATCATTGTCTTCCCAATTTCTCTCAACATAATGAGCATAAGCGCCTGCTGGGGTAGCGTGAGTAATTCTAGCGGTTGATACAACGCCGCTGCGCATGCCTCGCTGCTCGGCCATTTCTAAGATCGTCGGCAATTGATTAGTCAAAGAATCCTGACAATTGCCTCGTTCTACACTTGCGTTCACTCCAGATACTCCGGCACGAGTCTTTTGTCCCGTTAAAATGGCGCTAATTGTGCCTGCGCTATCAGGAACTTGAGCATCTGTATTATAGGTCTTAATTAAAGCGAGATTTTCAAACTCTTCAAAAGATAAAGAGTGCTCTTCGCCTAATTTGCCTTGTTGCTGTCCCTCAAATATTCGTGCGGACGTCACGGTGCTCACGCCCATCCCATCGCCTAAAAAGAGTACGACGTTCTTCGCATAAGAGATCAAGGGTGACAACAAAAAACACACTACTGCAAGGCGTAACATCTAAATCTCTCTTATTTGGTTAAACAATAGAGCGCGTTCTGAACTGAAAAATATCAGACTTATTGAAGGTCGTTTTACTATTGATTTATGTCCAAAGAATCCAAAATAACGTCAAACAGAACGTTCTGTTCCATAACGCCCTTGACCAGCTCTGACTTATATCCTGTAGCGTAAGCGGGAACATCTTCGCCGGCATGAGCAGCGAGGTCACTTTGTAAATTTCTTAAGAACTGTTGTCTTATCGCCTCGTCTTTTTCCAGATGGCCCGCTTGAAATCTGGAACCTCCAGAGAAGGCGAGCTCAGGGTAGCTTAATGATCCCAATACCGACATGCCTCTTGTTGGATAACCGCTAAAGGCTAAGGCTGAACTGTGGTCCGCAGTCACCAGAACCATCGTTTCTTCAAGATCCACAATATCTAGTACCTTTTGAATGGCATTGGAAAATTCAATCGTATCGGTTAATGCAAGATAAGGCTCCTTATTGTGATTGCCATGATCAATTCGAGCACCTTCAATGACTAAAAAATAGTCATCTCCTATTGCCTGAAAATGCTTCACTGCAAATTCTGCCATGCTTGAAATGGATGGTTCCCCGACTCCATCGTCTGGTCTTTCAACTTCATAATGCATTTCTAATGGTTCAAAAAGGCCCAGTATTTGACCTTCGTGAGATAGATTATCGAATTGATCTAGGTTCCAAATAAAGGTTCGATTTTGACCTTTCTCTATCCATTCATTAATTAGATTGCGGCCATCTCCTCTGGCACCCTGGAGTTGTGGGTATTCGATATCTGACGTTGTCTTTGAATGAAAGTTTGAACGGCCTCCTCCGAAAGCCAGGTCTATACCATCACCATACGGGAAAGTCGTCAATTGATGGGCTATGTCGGTACATCCTTTATCTTTAGATTCTTGAGAAACCTTTTCATCGCTCTCCCATGTTCTGTCAGATGCGTGGGCGTAGGTTGCTGCTGGAGTCGCATCAGTAATTCGAGCTGTAGTAATGATTCCTGTTTTTAACCCCGCTTTCTCAGCTAGTTCCAGTACAGTAATGCGAGAGTCACTAAGAACGCTTTGACAGTCCCCTCTTTTGTATTTTGGGCCCACACTGATCACTCCTGACCTAGTTTTCTGACCGGTCATGATTGCTGACATTGTCCCGGCAGAATCGGGTATTTGGGCATCAGCGCTGTAAGTCTTCACGAAAGCCACATTTTCAAAGCTTTCAAAACTTAAGGAGTGACTCTCACCATCGATGCCTTTAACTTGCCCGTCATAAATGCGAGCAGCAGTTATGGTGGTGATTCCCATACCGTCTCCCAAGAATAAGATCGTACTTTTTGAATGTGCGTCAGTGCTTAGAATCTGGATAAAACAAATTAGAATGAGCAATTTTCTCATAAGAAGCCTTTAGAGGTGTTTATATATTTGACTACTAACTTCGTGAAAGTAATCAAAGTTTGTTCTTACGCAAACTATACTGATCTGCTGACTTGTCGCAAGGTAACAAATTCTTCTGCTGCTGTCGGATGTATGCCGATCGTGGCGTCAAATTGGCTCTTGGTCGCTCCTGCAATCAAAGCAACCGCCAAACCCTGAATAAGTTCTCCAGCATCCCCTCCCACCATGTGTATACCTAATACTGCGTCGGTACTTCGCTTTACGATCATCTTCATAAAAGACCGTTCTTCTCTATTGGTCATCGTAAGCTTCATGGGTTTGAATTGAGATTCGTAAATATCAAGATCGCCGGCATGGTTGACTAAGGCCTCTTCCTCCGTCAGGCCTACGGTCCCGATATTAGGCTGGCAAAATACAGCGGTCGGAATATTGTCATAGGATAATGTGGGATAACTCTCGTCCCCAAATAACTGGTTAGCGATGCACATCCCCTCTTCTATAGCTACCGGTGTTAACTGTATTCGATCGGTGACGTCACCAATGGCATAAATATTTTTTTGGCTGGTCTGGTATTTTTCGTTCACCAAGATTTCACCTCGTTCGCCCAGTTCAACGTTGGCTTGTTCGAGTCCTAAATTACTGGTGTTCGGCTTTCGACCTGTCGCATACAGAACCAAGTCACTCGAAATTTTTTCTCCATTAGACAGCGAGAGAACTCGAGAGTGTCCAGAAGAAGAAATAGAATTTACTTCCGTATTAAACATTAAATTTATGTTTTTATTAACAATCTCATTTTTAACAAATTCTCGGATTGAGATATCGAATCCTCTTAGAAATAGTGGCCCCCTATAAACTAATGTCGTCTCTACACCCAAGCCTGCAAATATCCCTGCAAATTCGACAGCTATATAGCCTCCCCCCACAACGACTACCTTTTTAGGGAGTTCGGGCAGATAAAAGGCTTCATTTGAGGTGATAACCAGATCGTTACCGGGAAAATCTGGAATTGTTGGAGTGCCTCCCGAAGCAACTAGAATGTATTTGGCGGAATAGCTTTGTCCCCCAACCTCTACAGTATGCTCATCTTTTAGCACGGCTCTTTCGTGATGAACTTTAACCCCTGCCTCAGCCAGCAGGTTGGCGTATATACCATTTAAGCGCTCAATCTCTTTGGTCTTATTATCTCTTAAGGTGGGCCAATTAAATTGATCTACTCTGTTTGTCCAACCATAGAATTTAGCGTCCTGAAATTCTTCATGGAAGTGGGAGCCATACACAAACAGTTTTTTTGGAACGCAGCCTACGTTGACGCATGTGCCTCCTAGGAAGGTTGACTCGGCAACGGCTACTTTTGCGCCAAATTGAGCGGCCATTCTGCTGGCGCGCACACCTCCAGAACCCGCACCTATTACAAACAGGTCATAGTCATATTTCATTCGTATCGATACTATAAGCTTTTGTTGAAAAGCGTATTCAAGTTAGTCGTTTAGTGCAAATGACTTTGTTTATGCCTAACAGGTCCTCCTATTAGTCGAAGGTTTTGAAAACATGAAAGTCAGCATATTTGGAAGCGGTTACGTTGGTCTGGTTACGGGCATTTGTTTTGCTGAGCAGGGTAATGAGGTCATGTGTATTGACATCGACAAAGATAAAATCGAAACCCTTCGTTCCGGAACCATTCCAATTTATGAACCAGGTCTAGCAGGTTTATTGACGAATAACATAAAAGGTAATCGTATTCGTTTCTCGGATTCTATTCAGGAAGGCGTTGCGTTTAGCGATTTGATATTTATTGCAGTCGGTACGCCTTCAGATGAGGACGGCTCTGCAGATCTACAATATGTTTTATCTGTCGCTAAGAGCATTGGCCAGCGAATGGAGACTAATAAGCTAATAGTTAATAAGTCAACTGTACCGGTAGGCACAGCAGACAAGGTTGCTGACGTTGTTTCCAAGGAATTGTCTTCTAGAAATAGCGAACTCAATTTTCAAGTTGCTTCAAATCCAGAGTTTCTAAAAGAAGGGGCCGCGGTCGAAGACTTTATGAAGCCTGATAGGATTGTTATTGGGACGGAAGACCCCTCGTCAATTGAGACATTTAAGGAGCTCTACGCTCCGTTTAATAGAAACCACGACAAAATGGTCTTTATGGATGCGCGCTCTGCTGAGCTGACTAAATATGCAGCAAATATTATGTTAGCTACCCGTATAAGCCTTATGAACGAATTAGCTAGTATGGCTGATCTATTGGGAGCCGACATTGAAGCCGTTAGACAAGGTATTGGCTCTGATCCAAGAATCGGGCCTAATTTTTTGTATGCTGGCACCGGTTATGGAGGTTCTTGTTTCCCGAAGGATGTGAAAGCATTGATTCATATGGCTAAGGAATTAGGCACCAAAGCAAATATTGTAGAAAGTGTTGATGCAGTAAATTCGAATCAAAAACTAATTCTCTTTAAAAAACTTCATGATTATTTTGATGGCGACCTCCAAGGAAAGGTATTTACTTTATGGGGATTGGCGTTTAAGCCAAATACCGATGACATGAGAGAGGCTCCTAGTCGAGTATTAATCGAAAAGTTGATCGAGTCCGGAGCGACCATTAACGCTTATGACCCTCAAGCATCGGAAGAAGCGCGACGCCTTTATCCTGATGAGAATGCATTAAAGATCTTTTCAAGTGCAAATGAAGCGCTCGAACAGTCTAGTGGTTTAATAGTGGTAACCGAGTGGAATGAGTTTCGTAGTCCCGATTTCGAGTTGATAAAGAACAATTTGATTAAGCCTTTGATCCTTGACGGCAGAAATTTATACGATCCACTAACGTTAACTGATATGGGCTTTAGTTACTTTGGAATAGGCAGAGGCAAATAGCCAAATCCAGTTAATATTTCTTGACTACTGTATATTTATACAGTTATTCTGCTTGGCCCTTTACATAATGTTAATTCAAAGTGCCATCGGAAAAACAATCGAGAATTCCTAAACACCCAAACTTGTGGCTAGCGAAAGATTTAACCTTCCAGCGATCATCAGGTATTTCGACAGGTTATGAAAACTTAGATTCTGTTTTACCTGATGCAGGTTGGCCAAAGAGCGGTCTGGTTGAAATCGAATATCAATCAATAGGCGTAGGTGAGTTGAGATTACTCGCCCCAGTCCTTAAACAACTTAGCCAATCTCGAAATCAATGGATAACCTGGATTGATTCTCCCTGCATTCCTTATGCCCCAGGATTGCATTCATTAGGCATTGATATTCGAAAAATACTTCTAATTCACACCAAAAAAAATAAAGATACGCTGTGGGCGTTGGAGAAGTCCTGTAAGTCAAAAAACTGCAGCGCAGTATTGGTATGGCTAAATCAGCCGCTCAAGTTTAAGGAGACTCAACGGCTACAATTGGCCGCTAAAGCAGGCGGGAATCTTATTTATTTATTCCGTCTTTCTACGCAACGATCGGGTTCGAGTGCCTCTGAGCTTAAACTAAATTTAAGACACACCGAAGAATCCGGAGTGATTAATATAGATATTCTTAAGAGGCGAAGAGGCTGGTCTGTTTATGGTGTGAAACTCAACGTTGCTCAAATAATAGATACCAGCAAAAAACAAATACAGGACGTTAGAGAGAAATTACAGCTTTGGCGAGGCACGAGAGGAAACCCATCAAGCGAGCATGATTCAACCCAGAGAGAGGAGCTTCCCAATGCCGCTACCCGAAGATTTGACAAAGACCTAATACAACCCAGTCATTTGCAGTAACATGCTTTGGCTTGCGTTATCTTATCCTCAGCTGCCCTTGGAAGTGTTTGATCCGGAATGCGCTAGTAATAGTCGGCCCGTTGTCATATTGGAAAAGAACAAGATTGCCTTATGCAATACAGCAGCAAAAAAGCTAAATATCCTGCCAGGTAGTTCTTTAGCAACTGCTCAAGCGATTCAAGAAGGGCTTACGTATTTTGACAGAGACCATCTTCTCGAGCAGAAAGCCCTTACCTCTTTAGCGACTAAACTGTATGCCCTAAGCAGCCAGATCAGCATGCCATCTGAATGCGCCATCTTGTTAGAAATCGGTGCTAGCATTCGCTTGTTTGGTAGTGTGGATGTGCTTGTCCAAAAGGCGATCGGATTATCTTCAACAGCAGGTCTTCAGGCTGTCAGTGGCGTTGCGCCTACCCCTCAAGCAGCATTGGCTTTCTCTTATTCAAACAAGAACAAATTATCCGATATTCATTTAACACACTCAGGCATTGAGCGTGCTGGAATAACCGAAAAAACTATAAATCAGCTCTCCGATATGGGCATAGAAACCCTCGAAGAATTAACTGCTCTACCATTTAAGGAAGTAGGCAAACGATTGGGTAAAGATATATTACGTTACCTCAACGAACTAACCGGCAAGACGCAAGATATACAGCAACCCATAGCCCTAAAGAAACACTTTGTAAAAGAGATTTATTGTTTACAGCCCATAAGTAACAAATCAGAACTATACGAACACAAAAACGCCCCTCTTCAACTTCTACTAGAAGAGCTGTGCCACTGGTTACTTATTAATCAATTAGGTTGTGAAATGCTTATTTGGGAATTTGAAGCTTACGGAGTTCGTGACTGTTCGAGTAATGCAAGAAACAAAGGGACAGACAAGCGAGCTCAGGTGTCTGTCACTTTTTCAGCACCTCAACAGGAAATCACGAAGCTGCTAAAGATGACGAAACTCCGCTTGGATCAAGAATCATTGCCAAAGGAAGTGATTACCGTTCGATTAAAAGTCAGTCGACTGACTGCTTGGCAAGGCGATAATCACAGCTTATTCGGAACGCTAATCAGTTCTGAAATGGGAAATAATAATGATCAGAAGTTGGATACTGCTTTGCTGGACGAGATTAATGCTCGCCTAGGAGACGGAAGCTGTAAAGGCATCCAGAGTATTAGCTCCATAACTCCTGAACACTCATGGGGATTTTTAGACCACCTGATTACTAGCGCTCCCCATAACAAGCATATAGATGAATTACCGCCATACAAAAAGAGGCCTTTATGGCTAATAGACCACCCTAGATACGTTGAATTAAAGGATATTTCACTGATTGCTGGCCCTGAACGCATTCAATCCAGGTGGTGGTCTCAGTTAATTGACAGAGATTATTACATCGCAAAACAAAAAAACGGCACGGAGTGTTGGGTATTTAAAAACCCAGAAAATCGCTGGTACATCCATGGTTATTTCTAGGTCATTAAAAGCGAAAGTGGGTTTTGCTGAATTACATTGTTTAAGTAATTACAGTTTCTTAAGTAGCGCATCGCACCCTGAAGAGCTCGTTGAAGCAGCAGCACAAAAAGGTTATCGAGCGATTGCTTTAACTGATGAGTGTACGTATTCGGGGTTAGTAAAAGCACATATAGCTGCCAAGAAACATGCCATTAAATTCATCGTTGGTTCTGAGTTTAGGGTGTCCTTTGGAACTCCGATTAATGAAAAATTAGTTCTTTTGGCGCCTAACCGAAGTGCGTACGGACAATTAGCCGCATTCATCAGCAAGTTAAGAATGAAATCTGAAAAGGGGAGCTACTTCGCTCAAATAGATGATTTTCGTATTGGCCTAAATCAATGTTTTGTCCTATGGGTTCCCTCACTTAACTCTATTAGTGTTTTGACTCAACGAGGAGAGCAACTTAAGAGCATGTTTCCAGAATTCTGGATTGCATTGGAATTATTCCGTGATGGTCACGATCTAGATAAAACTGCTCACGCTTTAACCCTCTCTATGCATCTGAACACTGAAATTGTAGCCAGTAATGATGTCCGAATGCACAGCAGAAGCCGGCAACCCCTAAAAGATCTGCTGAAGGCTATTAGAAAAAAAACAACCGTGGCAAAACTCGAAGAGGGGATTTCTCAAAACTCAGAGCGCACATTTCGAGACATAGATGAACTTATGACTTTGTATCCTGCTGAAGCAATTCAAGAATCTGTGAATATCGCTTCTCGTTGCTCTTTTTCCATGGATGAGTTGAGTTATGAATACCCAAAGGATTTAGTTCCGCCACACCTGAGCCCTACCGAATACCTGAAACAATTAACGATGGCGGGCGCAAAGAAAAGGTGGCCCACAGGAACCCCCGCGGAGACACAAAAACTAATTGAGAAGGAGCTCAGGCTCATTCATGAACTCGAGTATGAATACTATTTCCTAACCATACAGGACATAGTGCAGTTTGCCAGAGAACAAGACATTCTCTGTCAAGGTAGAGGTTCAGCAGCCAATTCAGCTGTTTGTTATTGCTTACACATCACAGAAGTCGACCCATCACGCATGCATTTGTTGTTCGAACGTTTCGTATCCAAAGAACGCAATGAGCCACCAGACATTGATGTAGATTTTGAACATGAACGGCGCGAAGAAGTCATTCAATACATCTATAAACGTTATGGCAGAGACAGAGCAGCTCTCGCGGCAAGCCTGGTTACCTATAGACCCAAAAGTGCGATTCGAGATGTCGGTAAAGCTTTAGGAATCAATTTAACCAGTCTGGAAACATTGACCAAGTCTTTAGCATGGTGGGATAAGCAAGAAGATTTTCCATCATGCGCTAAACGCGCCGGACTAGACCCAAATGCTAAAGTAACTAAACAATTACTGTTTTTTGTTAATCAAATACTAGGGTTTCCGCGTCACTTATCACAGCACGTTGGAGGGTTTGTGATTTCAGAGGGGCCATTGGCGCAACTCGTACCTGTTGAAAATGCCTCGATGCCTGAAAGAACAGTGATTCAGTGGGATAAAGAAGATCTTGAAGCGTTGGGGTTGCTGAAAATAGATGTGCTTGCGTTAGGCATGCTCACCGCAATCCGAAAATCTTTATCCCTAATTAATGATTACCGTTCTACCAAGCTAACAGTCCAAGATATTCCGCCTGAAGACTCAAGCACTTATCACATGCTACAGCGAGGCGACAGTGTCGGAGTTTTTCAGGTTGAGTCTCGTGCTCAAATGGCGATGTTGCCTCGTTTAAAGCCTCAAAATTTTTATGATCTCGTCATTGAGGTAGCGATTGTCCGGCCAGGACCAATACAAGGAGACATGGTCCATCCCTACCTTAGGCGTAGGCAGGGCTTAGAGCCCGTCGAGTATCCTAACGAGGACATAAAAAAGGTTCTAGAACGCACTTTAGGGATTCCGATCTTTCAGGAACAGGTAATCGAGCTTGCCATGGTGGCGGCTGGGTTTAATGCCGGCGAAGCGGATCAATTACGCAGGGCCATGGCGGCCTGGAAGAGACGTGGTGGACTAGAAAAATTCGAAAGAAAGTTAATAAATGGGATGACGCAGCTTGGGCACGATAGAGAGTTTGCAACTCGTGTTTTTAATCAAATTAAAGGGTTTGGCGAATACGGTTTTCCTGAGTCCCATGCGGCTAGTTTTGCACTATTGGTTTATGTTTCTGCCTGGTTAAAGTGTCATGAGCCGAGTGCATTTTACTGTGGCCTTTTAAATAGTTTGCCGATGGGGTTTTATTCGCACTCTCAACTTATACAAGACGCACAGCGGCATCACATTGTTATTCACCCTATCGATGTTCAGCATAGCCACTGGGATCATTGTTTAGAAGGTCCAACTCACAAATTCAAAACCCAACCTGCTATTAGATTAGGCATGCGACTTATCAAAGGATTAGATAGGCACACTGGGACTCGTATAGAGCAAGAAGTGGTCAAAAGAAAATTTACGTGCATTGACGATCTGGCGGAACGAGCAATGGTGAACGACCAAAATATGCGATTTTTAGCGCGCTCAGGAGCGTTAAGGTCATTGTCTGGCAATCGACATCAAGCTCACTGGGACGTCGCAGGAATAAACCGCCCTCTTCCACTCGAAGCGTTCTCTTCGGCTGTTGCAGAAGAAAAAATTCCAACCAAAAATTCTGTCTTACTTTCTGAGCCATCAGCAGAAAAGAATCTCGTTAGCGACTATCGATACACGGGGCTTACGCTTGGTCCTCACCCCATGCATTTAATTAAGGGTCGTGGTGATTGGTCTAAATATACGACAGCCAGAGAGTTAGCCAACGCCAGACCGGGACAGTTCATCCGTGTTGCGGGGTTAGTCACCGGTAGACAACGCCCGAGCACTGCAAGTGGCGTTATTTTCATGACCATTGAAGACGAGACAGGCAACATGAACGTCGTGATATGGACCGGAATACTGAAAAAATTCCGTTCAGCCGTTCTGCAAGGGCAGTTACTTAAGATAAAGGGTGTTGTAGAGCGCGAAGGGATGGTTATCCACGTCGTTGCAGGACACATAGAAGACGCATCCTATTTATTTACAAACATAACAGCCCAGAATATCGACTTAAAATCTCGGGATTTTCATTAAGCCTTAGTTGAGTTCAATCAAAGGATAACTGCTTCTACAAAGACTGTCCCAAGGTTTGATCGGGAGGTCCTTTAATAAATTCGATACCCGTTCTTTTTCTTTATCACGCGAACCTTCATGCCGCTCAAACAATCGATTTAAAGCGTCGGCGGCTAAACCAACAGAAAATATGTTTTCGTCCTCAGCAATAACCTGCTCTAGCAACTGAGATAATGAGTCAAATTGCCCCCCATTAATCCTGATTGATTGACTGCACACAACCACCAATGACCACAGAGCATTTTCTCTTACGGCTGAACGAACTTTTGAAAAACGCTCGTAACCGTAATTAATCCCAATGCCTTCGCAAACGTCACACTCATCGGTGGGACGCACAAATTTGATGTCTCGTTCTTGAGCGCGATCCATGCTGACGCGATTTTCTTCAAGTTGTAAGCACGAAGTAAGCGCATCGATAATCAGACAAAGCATCTCTTTTGATTTTTCAGAGTTCACTACCCTTCTGGCTAGGGAGCCTAAAGCACACGCTGCTACTGAGCGCACATAAACAGAGGTGTCCTCATGAAGGACGTCTGATAACTTTTCAACTACTTTTGCATGAGGCTCGCCAACCTCACCCAATCCAAATGTTCCTGCTTTCCTTAACCATTTAGAAGAGGACGCCGTGGCTTTCATAAATAGATCCGTCGCTTTGTGCCCGACGCCAATAAGACCATAGGTGGCAGCCCTCCTGACACTCTCTCTTTCTTCGAACAAACCTTTCTTCAAGACATTTAATGCCGCTGTGGAGGATGCGCCTGATGCTAGCCCATAGGCAGCCCCAATTCTTTGTGGTTCGTTTTCGTCTCCTAACACGAAAAGCTGATTTTCTAGTTCTGATACTTTTTCCTTATCGAGTGTTTCATCGATAACATAGCAGTCCTGAGCAAGCCAGTTGTAGTGATGGTCCCAGACTGCTTCAAGCTCAGAGCCCGTGTCGCTTAGCTGTTGTCGAGTAAGCTTGTCTAACTCATCGAAGCTAGTTTTATGTGGGTTTCGGGATCTTGTTTTGGGCTTCTGAGTTGTTCGATAAAGCCAGAATCGCCACATGAATCTTGGGTTGATTTTCCAGTTACTAAATTCGTCTCTTCGATGGTTGCCTCGATGAAACAAGTTGTGGGAGTACAGGACGACGCTGCCAGCCTCGAGTGGTGTTACCTCAAAAGGTTCTACAAGCGGCCATTGAGTTTTTTCAACGGCCTCGCGAAGACGGACATCGTGGTCGGTGCTCTGTGACAATATTTGGTCTTGCGAATAATTTGATTTGGGCCCACTGACCGGAACACGCTCCATCCCGTTGATTTGATATTGAAAATCCAGATGATCTGCTCCGGCGAAATTGTCGTGATTCTCCTCGTGGTTGAATGTCCAGTATTGCGAATATGGAATCGTTGACGTAGGCCCCATAAGCGGACCGACCGCTTGAGGGTAATAAAGCATTTCTAACTGAACCGGATGATGGTAACGAGGCCTGCGTCCGTTAAAGGGTCCGTTATCGTCCTTATGCCAGTGTTGGTCGTGGGAGCCGCTGACAAACGGTGTGTTATGAGTGAAGGGAACGATCGCCCAGTCTTCACCTATGAGCTCGTTACAAGCTTTAATGACACCCGGTGCTTTTAGAATTTCGAGGATCTCCGGTATTACCGTCGCATCAATTAATTGTTTATTGCTAAACGCGCCTTTTTCTTTTTCGTAGATTTCCTGATGGAGTTGCTTATCCACACCAACCTGTTCTGGAGACAGAATAACCATCCCGCGAGTCACGAATTCATGGGTTAATTTGTCGAAGTTGCTTTGAAGCATCGTTATTAATTGAGGAGTTGCCTCATTTCTGTACCTAACGCCGTAAATCCGTATTTTTCATAAAACGGTCTGTTATGCTCGGTTTGCGGCATTAAATAAAGACCAAAATCATTACACCCGGCTTGACGAGCCTGCTCAACTGCCCCGCTAACCAATAGGCCCCCAACGTTCTTTCCTCTCGCGGAGGAGTCAACAACCAGCTCTTCGAGCTGGCAATAAGACTGCTCATATCGCAGAGCTAGATTAAAGGATATCGAGCTCATGCCGAGTAGTTTCCCGTTCTCCTCGGCGACTAAAACTAATCCTCGATCACCTTTAATCATATCGTTATAGACCGTACGCTTAATTTCAGTTGGTTTTTCAGTGGCATTGCCCTCTCCACCAGTCGATGCCTTTAGGACACCCAATAACCTGACGCACTGCTCATAATCTTTTTCCTCAGCTAGTCTAATTTCAACGCTCATGATTTATCTCCTGGCAAAATATTTAGGGTCACGGAAAGACATAGTCAACACTCGTTGATGAATTTTCCAGACCGCGTCCTCTAATCGAAACTCATCACTATAGTGCCCGATTGCTGCAGGGCCATCGAATTCAATGACTTCACTAGTTAGACTTTCATCACCAATATGTCGATAAAGCGACAGATAGGATATGCCCTTAGCTGTTTCATCATCTAATATTTCGGTATGAATATTGGTTAATACGTGCCTAGATCTTAGTTTTGCTGGTCTTTTGTTAAGGCCTAATCGAATGTTTTCACGTCCTGCCAGTGGCACTCCCGCATTTAGGACAGCATTGATGGTGAATAATTCGGCCAATTCATCGTATTGACCGAAATCTAATAGGCGTGCGTAGGAGATTGATAGTTTTTCACACTGCCTTTCGATTTCTAATTTCTCTAAATCGGTCATAGCCCTCTGTGAACTATCAGCGAAAAGAAAAACACGTCGACTCGCTCGAGTTATCCGGAAATAGCCACATCAGAAAACCGAATCGATGGCATTAAACAGGACCTCGACCAGTTCCAGTGTTGCAGATCACCAATTAATCGGATTTGCTTAAGCATTTCAAAAAAATTACCAGCAACTGTTATCTGTCGCACAGGCTGGATTCTCTCCCCATCTTTGCAGAGGAATCCCGCTGCTCCAAAACTGAAATTACCTGAAATTGCATTGGCACCGGAATGCAAACCCGTCAAATCGGTAATTTCCAGGTACTCTCCTGTCACTAATTCCTCTCTGCTCGCGTTACCAGCTTGAATAACGAGCTGATGAATTCCGACACCTAGTGTGCTTCTCGGCCCTCTAGTCCCATTAGCAGTGGTAGCCGTATCAAAATAGCTAGCAGTGGAGCTGTTATGCAAAAATGTTTTGAGTTCTCCGTTTCGGATTAACGCAAGTTCATTGGTCGCGGCGCCCTCCGCGTCGAATAAGGTATAGCCAAAACCCTCAGATAACAGAGGGCTATCAATAATCTCAAGCCTCTCATCTGCGATTCGCTCGCCAATCTTATCTTTCATGGGATTTACCCCATCCTTTGCGGACTTTCCTGAAAACATGGACGCGAATACACCAAACAGATCGGGTTGACATTCGTCATCAAAGATCACGTCATAGCGTTTGCTTTCTACTGGTTTTCCTCGAAGAATATCTGAGCAGCGTTGGTAAACTTCCTTGACCAAATGATTTGAGTCGATCTCTCGAAACACTCTAGAGGCCTGGCCGCTTCCCTCCATCACGTTGTATTCCCCATCTTCCATTAGAGCGTGCGCGTAGCAAACATTGTTTTTTGCGCTAGAGCGAGCGGTCAAACCTGACGTCGAAAACAGGTAACGGCTACCCTGACCACTCTGTATGCCATTATAAGGTACGTTCTTGATGTTCTGTTGTTCTAGAAGAGCCGACTCTATGCTCAGGATCGTGTCGATCTTCTCCTCTACCGAACTAGTATCTTCAGGGCAGAAAAAGTCATCATCAGTGGAGAGCGTATCTTTAATATTTTGAATGTTTTCATGTTCATCTTCGGCGGCATAGCTTGCGTTGGTCAATGCTTGATCTAACATAGTTCCAAGCGCTTCGTCGTCGCTCGCTTCACTGTATGCTGTCCCTACCTTGTTGTCTTTGATGACTCGAATGCCAAAGACTTGGCTGGAACTAATCTTGTACTCATCTAATTCGCCCTCTTGAGCAGACAATGAAAGAGATTCACCTTCATCAATGATTAAGTCTCCTACCGCATCTTTCTCTAGAACTTTGTTTAAAACTCTCTCGGCAATTTCTTCCCAAGCCACTATTCGTTACCTCCAACCAGAATATCATCCACTTTGAGGCTTGCCTGTCCGACAGTTGTAGGGACGCCGCCAGAAACTGACCCACAAATACCACAGGCGAGCGCAAAATCATCTCCTATCATCGATATCTCTTTCAGCACTGCCGGACCAGTGCTGATTAAGGTCGCTGCTTTGACAGGGTGTTTTACCTTTCCTTCTTCAACAAAATAACCCTCGGTCACTGCAAAATTAAATTCACCTGTTCCAGGTTGAACTGACCCCCCGCCCATATGAGAAGCGTAGATTCCTCGGTCAATCGAGGAGATCATGTCCTCAAGATTATTCTCTCCCGCCTCTATAAAGGTGTTTCTCATTCTCGATGCAGGTGCATATCGATAGGATTCGCGGCGAGCCGACCCGGTTCGAGGATGATCTATTTGCTGGGAACCAATTCGATCAGTCATGAAACTAGTTAGAACCCCGTCTTTGATCAGTTGAGTCTTTTGAGTCTCTAAACCTTCATCATCCATGTTAATAGACCCCCACTCTTTAGTAAGAGTGCCATCATCGACTGCGTTAACGACCGATGAAGCAATAACTTCCCCCATTTTGTCATGGAATACCGAGGCCTTCTTCGCGACCGACGTAGTCTCCAGTAGATGGCCACAGGCTTCATGAAATATTACACCGCCAAAACCAGGACCAATGACAACCGGCATCCGTCCAGAGGGGCAAGGCTTAGCACTAAGATTAACTATTGCTTGGCGAGCAGCCTCATTTCCGGTGATTTCTGGATTGATGTTCTCAGATAACTCCCAGCCAGTAAGCCCGCCATCATTCCACGAGCCCGTAGACTGTTCGTTTCCGTCAATGGCGATCGCGCTGAGACCTGCCCTGGTATAATTTCGTTGATCAGACGCATGCAGTCCTTCGCTGTTGAATATTTCAACAATCTGCTGCCGCTGATTACAAAACCCCCTGGTCTGCGAAATTTGGTTACTGGCGTTCTTGGCATGTTTATTAGCGCTTAAAAGGTAAGCGATTTTTTCATCGAAGGAAGAATCTTTAGATAATGGAATTGATGCTTTATGGCGATCCGTAACATCGATAAAGTTAAATGGAGCTGATGAAGTTGAAGGGTCTCGTAGATCCTTCGCGGCTAGTTCGCTGGCAATTCGCTTCAATTCTTCTACTTCGGTTTTATTGGTGTATCCGTAAAGCACTTTGGTGCCAAAAACTAGCCTGACACCTATCCCAAAATCGATACCTGACTCTACAGATTGAACTTTTTCACTCAATGTACTGACAGAACCTGTTTGATTTCTTTCGACAAAAAGGTCGACGAAATCGGCGCCTAACGCGATAGCATGATCGATCACCTGATTCGCTGTTTCTTGTTTCAACATTTTGTTCTACCAATTGCTCGCTAATCTTAGCGACATTCTATGTGACTCAGCTGTGAATATAAAACCGAGCTGGGCTTTTGTGCAGTATTCGTATAATTTGAAAACCATCAATAACTAAAACGATTACCGATGACAGATTTTATTAGAACTCCAGAAGAAAACTTCGAGAGTCTTTCGGACTTTAAATTTCAATCCAATTATCACCAATGGCAAGATCTCAGAATGCACTATCTAGATGAAGGTCCTAAAGATGGTCCAGTCATGCTTCTCTTGCATGGAATGCCTACATGGAGCTATCTCTACCGCGATTTCATCGCTCCTTTGACTAAAGCTGGCTACCGATGTATTGCACCAGATCATATGGGCTTTGGTCGTTCTGATAAACCAACGGACATACACTGGTATACCATTGCTCGTCACACAGAGGTCCTCACGTCGCTCCTAACGAGATTAGATCTAAAAAACATCACTCTTGTTTGCCAGGACTGGGGAGGCCCGACTGGCTTAGCTCAGGCGGCGATGATGCCGAATCGTTTCGAGCGGTTAATTATAATGAACACCTGGCTACATCATGATGGTTACGAATATTCGGAAGGAATCAGGCGTTGGAACGCTAATTGGCATGATGAAGGACTGTTTGCGCGCGAAAAGCCTGACATCGCTTTGCTTCTGTTAACGAGTGCAGGTCTGATAGACCGTAATCAATTTATCCAAGGTATGGTCAAGGGTGAAGAACCTGAATTGTCGGAAGCGGCAAAGAAGATGTATGACGGTTATCATGCGCCGATCAAAGGGCTTCCCGATGAAGGGTTTAATGGTTTTCGTCGATTTCCGTTGTCTATTCCGCTGGACAGTTACGAGAACGGGCATGCAGCAGCGCAGGAACTTCATTATCGAAGTCTCTTAGCTTGGAACAAGAAGGTCGACTTTATCTGGGGGGTAGACGATGACGTATTTACTACTGACTGGGGAAAAGAATGGTCTAGCAAAATGAACGGCACTTTTACTCCAATTACAGGCGCTGGGCACTTTTTACAAAATACTCATGCAAATGAAGTGGTAACCTGCATTTTAGAAAATAGGTAACCTGAGCATTTGCAGCTATAGAAATATTGAGCCCTAGAAATTAAGTTATTGAGATGAGCGTTAGCTAAGCCATTTAGGTAACTTGTGAAACCAAGATTGCAGAATGTTTGAGGGAGGACATTATGGCGATTGATCGGGTTACTTTGGCGCGAGAGCTAAACCAATTAAGAGATCTTGCGAAAGAAAAATGGGAAGAAGATCCATTACCGACAGGCAGAAACGCTGAGGTTCGTCTAAGAAAGGAAATCCAGGAACTGGAGCTCGAGTCTCATATTGCGGATCTAGAGACTGATGGATATACGGTTCTGCCTCCTGGTAAAGCAGCTCCGATTGAGTTGTTCGACGAACTCGAGTCGGTTATCGAAGCCCTAGCAAACAAACTGCCAACGGATAATTTGAAAGGCAACGGGCTGGGCAAAACTCTATTTCATATGCTGCCAGAACATAGTGCCTTCGAACGAGCGCTCATGGCCAGCGCTCCACTCACCCTGGTTACTTATCTCCTTGGTTATCGCGCGAAGTTAAGTCAGTGTACGGGCCTGATCAAGGACTCTGGGGCTCCGGCTCTCGCAATCCACGCAGACCATAGTGCAAAGTTTCCTGCACCCTGGTCGTCAGTATCCAATTATTCGGTGGTCACTTGGGTCCTAACAGATTATACGAGGGAAAACGGAGCGGTCTGCGTGTGGCCCGGCAGTCACCTAAAAGGCCAGCCTGTTCCTGACCACCTGGTCATGTCTCATGATCATCCGGAAGTAAGGGTGTTAGAAGTCCCGCGCGGCTCAGTGATTATTTGGCATGGAAGCTTATGGCATGGGGCGGTGCCCAGAACCGCTTCAGGTAGGCGTATGACTCTTGTGCTGCCACATGTAAGAGATTGCGTTCAACCACAGGAATTATTTTGGTCGTCTGTAACAGAAGAGATGATTAAAAGAAATCCTCCCAGATTTAGCACTTTAATGGGGTTAACTTCTGCACCGCCCTGGGTCCAGGATGGGCCAGATCCAGCAAGGCTTGCTATGGCGCCTGTCGGTGGTTCGAGATTCGAGTAAAGTACTGCCCTTAAGCAGGAGACACTTTAGATCTTTTTTAGGTTAACTCGCTTGTAGCGTCAGAAGCTCTTTGAGCTTCGTTGGATGCTCGAGCTTGGACTTCCTCCTGAACCACTTCCTCTGCTTGAGGTTCTGGAGCTCGATCAGTTGCCCGAGGTTCAGCGCCTCGTCCGGCTTGAGGTGACGAACTATTTCTTGGACGAATGTTCTCGTAGGTTAGATCTTCTGCAGCTCGAGTATTCTCTGCTTGTCGTTGGCTGATACGAACTTCAACGCCTTCAGCTGGTTGATTATTAGCTGCTCTTCTCGTCGGTTGATTTTGTTCCTGTTCAGTCGCACGTGTCTGAACGGTCTGTTTCGCAGCACTAGAAACGTTGACTTCCGCTACCATAAATACCTCTCTCCCAATAGGTTCAGAGACTATACATCATAGTGATATCTTACAAAACCAGAGGAATAATCAGTTCGTGGCCGTTGGCTTAAGATTTAGGCTTTAAATTTTCGTAGGTGAGGTCTGCGCCTTCGGATTGAGCTCGACTCAACAGCACTTCTACACCGGCGTTGCTGGTGCTCTTAAAATGGTCGATGCTCTCTGACGCATCTTGGGTCAGACCAGGACGATCCGAAGAAAAAGCCTTGATTGACCTAGAACTATTAGGTCGATCAAGCGGTGATCCAAAATTAACGACATCACTCATAATTTCTTACTTCAAATTGGAAAGTTTACTTGTCATATTTTGAATAACAGATGATATTTCTGCAACCTAAGATTTTACAATCGCCTTGAGGAATGGTTGTCTATAAGCACTCTAGCCAACAATTTCCTTAGCATAGGACTCTGCAATCGCTTCGTCGGTCATTCCCAACAGATCTCCTAGAATCTCGAAACTGTGCTGACCCAGCGTAGGGGCAGCCGACCTGGGCCCGCTTTTATAAGAGCTCATTTGGTATTGATGTCCTGCATAGGGAATATTCCCCATCTCCGGATGCTTCATGTATCGATAGAATTCACGGTGCGCATATTGAGGGTCTTGTAGAAGGTCGCTGCTTTTCTGTACTGCTCCTGCAGGAATTCCGGCTTCTTGCAGCTGAGTCATCACGTCTGTTGCCTCTAGACTCTGAGTCCAAGCAGTAATTTCCTGATCCAGTTGATCATGTAAATCGATTCGCCCTGAATTGGTGCTCAAATGCTTGTTTTCAAGCCACTCGGGTTTACCAAGGACCGAGGCCAATTTTGTAAATTCGTCGTCGTTGTCTACTCCAATGGCAACCCAATTGTCTTCGCCTTTGCAGCGGTAGACGCCCTGTGGTGCAGCAAAGCGCGATCGATTGGCCATTCGGGTTGCGAGATAGCCGTTGGACTGAAAATCCAATATTTCTGGTGCTAGAAAATGCAAAGCGGTCTCAATTTGCGCAACGTCAATGTAAACGCCCTCGCCCGTTCTACGCAGATTGTCCAAGGCCGACGCCAACAGAATTGTAATGAACCTTGGTGCAATTGTGTCCGTGTACGCTACCCAAGGCAGATAAGGGCCTAAATCGGGAAACCCAGTGACGTCATTAAATCCTGCCATCGCGGAGGCGTGATAACCATAACCAGCTAACCCGGAAGCTGATCCGGTTTGGCCCATTAGACAGGTGCTGATCATAATAATTTTAGGGTTTAGTTTTTTTACATCTTCATAGCTAAGTCCCATTCTCGATATCGCCCCAGGAGCAAAACTTTCAATCATGACATGGGATTCGCGTATCAAGTCTTTTGCGATTTCAATTGCTTCGGGGTTCTTTAGGTCTAGGCTCAGACTTTGTTTGGACGTGTTGAAATCCCCAAAAAATTGGGATCGATTAAGACCTGGCTCACCATCTTTATGCGGACCGCCCACTCTTAAAACGTCTGGCCGTTTCTCGGATTCCACTC
>CAJWGQ010000024.1 GCA_913041025.1 uncultured Gammaproteobacteria bacterium
TCTTAGACAAACAGCTAGGAGACAATCCCTGGGTTTGCGGTGATACGTTTACCATTGCAGATATTTCCATCTACCCCTGGATTCGTGGTTGGAAGTGGAGCAAGGTCAATATTACTGACTTACCTCGGGTTGAAGCGTGGGTTAAGCGCGTGAGAGCGCGTCCAGCAGTCGAGAGAGGACTTGCCTACGGTGTTCCAAAAGATGAAATTGATCAATGGAGTGAAGAAAGAAAAGCCCAATATCGAAAAGGGGGCTCCTCGATTGCCTCAAACGAAAAGCTGAGGAGCGAAGCCTAGTTCCTAGCCAGTCAATCCACTGGATTCCTGGCCGCCAACGTATTTGAGCCACAAATCGTCAAAGCGGCCCAACCGCTGCGCCCGCAAAAAGTGCTCCCTTGCCGCTTCTTTTTGTTCCAATCGATACAAGTTGAGGCCTTTTAGGAAATGAAAGCGCGCGTTGCGCTTTTCCATCTTTAACGCCTGGTCGAGACTCTCGAGAGACTCCTTAAACGCGCCCTCTTGATAAGCTATCTCAGCCATCGCAAATAAATAGTAAGGATTGGATAGACGATAGCGTTTTATTTTCCGCTCGTAAAAATCAGCTTCAGTAATCCGACCCATTGCGCGCAAACTCCTCTCCATTCCCGAAAGCATCGCCCGTTCCTTCGGGTCAAGTTGCTGAGCAATTTGATAACTTGCTAACGCCTCTTCGTGGAGGTCGAAACGGCCGTACATAGCACCAAGATTAATCCAAAGATCGGGATTGCTTGGTACCATTTCGATCGCTCGGCGCAAGTACGAAAAAGCAACACGATCATTCCCTCCTATTCTTTCTTTCACCGAAAGGTTCGCATAGAAAAGTGAAGTCGCGTACTCGTCGGAGACCACCGTCGTGGGGGCTTCCGGATCAGGATCAATTAGATTGAAGTCCTGAGTGCAGCCTGACGCGCCATAATCGGCATAGCCGCGATCCCTGCAGCTCGGACCTTCAACAAAGACATTAATGTGATTATTTCTAATCAATAATCGCCCCTGGACGTCCCAACTGGGAAAGCGCATATGGACTAACTGATATTGAGCGTCCAGATTCGCGATCCGTGCTAAAGCAACGAACATATTCGTATAGGAGAGACAGTTACCCTTTTTGGACGCAAAGGTTTGTGAGGCCGAGCTAGTCAATGTCGGATCATAACTCTCGTCGTAGTAGCCATAGCGATCTAGTTTGGCTATCAGCTTACGATACCGAGCAGTTTCAGGTTTCGCGCTCGCTATGTCCCCCACAAACACTCGCATCTCGTCATCGACCTGCAGGGGATCAAGCGCGGTTGATTCTGAAACCTGAACAGGTTCACCAAATAGGGCTGAGCCATCTAGCAACTTCATATGCGATTGCGCAAGTTCGACCTTATTCGATAGACCAGCGCAACCAGCAAGCCCTACCATCATAATCGAGACAAGTAAGCTAACAATCAATCTCATGACAGTTAAGTGAATTGATCTTTCATAAGTTAACTAGGCTACCGAAGACATAACCTGGCAGCGTTTCATTAAACGCCGCTGAGATTGATCAAAGCCGTCTCGACGGTGAAGAACGCGTCGATTATCCCAAACAATGACATCGCCAATTTCCCATTGTTGCGTCCACACATTCTCACTCAATGCAGCGTAACGCCAAATCTCGTCAAGTAACTGCTCGCTTTCTCCAAGGGCAAGACCTACCACGTAAGCCAGCTCTCTGCGGCCGAGATACAACATCTTGTCTTGGGTCTCATCGTGCACCCTGATAATCGGGTGAACAGCACCAGGCGCATCTCGCGGATCTTCAATCGGATCAAATCCCCGTCGTAGATCTCCCACACTGGTATGCGCTGAATTATGCTTAATAGAGAGATTCTTGATTCTCGAAACCAGCTCATTGGGAAGGTTCATGTAAGCGGCTTTTTGATCACTGAAGTGAGTATCTCCACCAAATTCTGGGACCTCCAGACTCATCAAGATACTCGCGGGCGGGGGACTATCAATGTAAGTCATATCAGAATGCCAGGTAGCTTCTTTGTTGCCCAACCCTCCGATAGGCTTACCATCAACTTCTATATTTGAAATTACCGTCACATAAAGGTTTTTGATTTTTTGCTTTTCTTCCCTTGATATCTTCCCATAGGGGATTTCCTCTAAGGGACCAAAGCGATTACTAAACTGTTGAAGCTCTCCATCAGTCAAAAGCTGATCTCTAATTTTAAGGACTCCAAATTCCAGCCAGGCCTCATACAAGGCAAGAAATTCACGATCACTGATTTTAGTCAAATCAACACCCGTGACCTCGGCAACAAAGGATTGTCCTACTTGCTCAAATCTCATTTGAAACCCTCATTAAGCCAACCTTGTGAACTCGACTTGTCAGCTTAATCTTACACCTACTCACGTCTGTCAATTTAACTTAACCGGTAGCTCGGCAAATCAATCTCCGAAACACTCCCATGATGGCTTTCTAATTTAAGGCGACCATCTTCCCTGTATAACGCCAATCCATCCAGATACTCGATGGGAAGGACATCAACCGACTCAAGACCAAAAAAATCCCTAAGGAACAAAACCGACATGTCATGGCTTACGCAAACATCGAGTTGTTTCGAGTGCTCCGCAGCGGCGTCCAGTTTGCCTTTGAGCAATCTCAATATCGTCGTCGCCGCATAGTCAGGCGCTAGCATCGCATCCTCAGGAACTTCTCCAGCCAACCATTCAGCTACATAGTCTGAAAGCCCGCCAGCAGATTTCATCCCCTTCCACATCTTGACTTGATCGATCCCATAAAAAACTCCAAGCCCCTCCAGTGAACGAACACTTTTTGATTGACCAGCCTCGGAATCGTGGCTCTGCACCACAATCTGACAGGTTTCAACACAACGATCAGGAGGACTCGCATAACCGCGTATAACGATATCCTTGCGCAAAGCAGAACCAAATTCTGCGCACAAACCTCTTCCCTCGTCAGTGAGTGGGTTCAAGAGATCGTGAATATCAGGATTATATTCCCTAGCAGAATGACGCATGAGTAGCGAGATCCGGTTGATTCCGCGAGCATAAAGGTTATTGACCATGTTGACAGTACCCTGTCCATAACTTGAGGCCATCGAACCATTCTGGTCAATCTGATCACTCATACTCCAAACCCTTTTGAGCACATCTCTCTAGTTTACAGGTAATAGAGCCATCTCAGGAATACTCGACTAGCTCCTCCAGTCGTTAACTGTGTTCCAAATACTGGCACTCCTCCATACTCATCTCCCGCTCGCCCTAGCGGGTGAATCCACCCAACTTGCAGGCTTTGGTGATCAGAAGGGATATAAGAAGCTGAAAGACTCAGGAGACTACTGGTATCTGTTAAGTTCGTGATCAAAGTCAAAGACGTATCGAGTAACGGATGCCACAACACATTACCTCCAAGCGCTGTATAGTGCCTCATCAAATTAAAGACCTCCCCGCGCTCCATTCGAATTGCAAGCTCTATCGGCAGCGAGGATAAGCGATCAGGTAATTCGCTCACTCCCAAGTCATTATAAAAATACTCACCGAAAACAAACGAATTGAATTTGCCAAGCATAAAGCTGTAGTCCGCGTTCACAATTCCCGACACACTCCATTTCCCATCCTCTAATTCTGAGGCCATAACGTCACTTCGAATCATCGCCCCGCCGACCGGCACGCGAAGTGTCAATCCAGCTATACCCAACCCGTAGTGCTGAGCTGCCAGTACCTCAAATTCACTCTCCCGGATTAATCCATGCCATTTAAACGCAGTGCTACTCACATCATTTGTCACACGATAATCGTCATCTCGTCGAACGATATGCAAGAACTGCATGTCATGCCCATTGTCGAATAGTCTCTCAACCAGCAAGAGATCATTGCCGGGCTTGTAATCTCTATCGACTACCGTGGGAGAGAAGGGATTAAAGGGGTCCATAGGCTGAAATACTCGACCGCTCCCCCACGACACCGCCTGGCGCCCAAGCGTGACATTCCAATTTCCCTGCTGATACTGAATTGCGGCTCTATCTAGCCGGTGAAAACTTTGGTGATGAGCTCCCGCTCCATCCTCGACCGGCCACGTTGCGTTAATCCAGCGATTTCGATCACTAATAACAGTCTGATCGAGCGCCGTGTCTTGAGCATTTTGTTGCACAATGGCGTCGCCGTTTTGAAGGATCAGTGAGTAATCGACTAAGAAACGAAAGGGCCCAGCATCCTGACGAAACATCATTCTGAGATCACCCGTCGAGTTCACAGACGGCGATTCTATCGCTTGATTCTGGACATCATGGTCCGGCAATTTGCTGGAGGTCGTAAACCACTTAAAGCGTAAGTCGGCCTCTAGCGGTTGAACGCTGTTCGAGTTAAGGAGACAAACAAAAGCCAGAAAGGTCGTTGAAAAATTAGTCCGTAACGACTTCATCCCGCTCAACTGTTCCATCACGAAGGTGTACCTGGCGCTTTGCATAACCCATAACCATCGGGTCATGGGTTGCCGTGATAATGGTCATCCCCTGGGTTTCGTTCAGATTACGCAATAGCTCCATGAGCTCTTTCGTCGTCTCACTGTCGAGGTTCGCGCTGGGCTCATCGGCCAAAAGTAATACCGGGTTAGTCACAATCGCTCTCGCTATCGCCACACGTTGCTGCTGGCCACCCGACATCTCACCGGGACGCCGATCCTGCAGCTCACTCAAGCCCAGAGACTTCAAAGCCTCTCCGGCGCGCTCTTTGCGTTCAGCCGAGCCCACACCTTGAAGCTGCAGAATGAACTCAACATTCTCCAAAGCACTCAGCACTGGCACAAGATTGTAGGCCTGAAACACAAAACCAATTTTCCGCAATCTAAGGGCTGCAAGGTCACCCTCAGACAAGGGGGCCAGCTCCTCACCATCGAGTTCAATGATTCCTTCATCCTGCCGATCCAGTCCTCCAACAATGTTTAGCAAGGTCGACTTACCTGAACCCGAGGGACCGGACAGGCTAACGAATTCGCTAGACGAGAGTGAAAAGTCCACCCCACGTAATGCATGCACAGGAACTGCCTCTTCCTGATAAACCCGAGTCAATCCCCTCGCCATTACCACTTCGCCACTCATATGCCTACCTCCACTGTATTCGCTACCTTACTCACCCTCTCATAGCCTCAAGCGGCGTTATCCTCGTCGCTCGCTTTGCGGGCCAGTAGCTGGCAAGGACGCCCATAAATAAACTCATCAATGCAATTGTAACAAAATCATCGACACGCATAATCGGATACAAAACTGCCCTCATACCAAATGATTCTAAACCCTCTGCCCAGACGCCTAGGTTCAGCCCATCCTCTAACCCTAAAAACGAAAAATAAGCCAACACCAGGCCAAAAATCATGCCAAAGGTCATGATCAACACTGACTCAATCACCACCTCCAGAACGATCGTTCTGCGATTCATACCAAGCGCCCTTAGCATGCCAAACTCTTTGGTACGCTCCATGACACTCGCAATAAGCGTATTCACCAGACCAAATATCAAGGCGCCCATGATAAAAAAGAAAAAGATATAGATGATGCTATCGGTGAATAGATAGAGTCCCGCTGCCTGCGGATTCAGCTCTTCCCAATTCATTACCTCTAAACCAATAAAAAAATCCACTAATAGCGCCTGAATACTCAGTTTTTTCGGCTCTTCGTTCAGGCGAATCGAGACCTCGGTGACATTCTCAGTATCCAATAGCGACTGGATCGTTTGCAGACCGGAAAACACATAGGCTTTCTCTAGACCTGTGCCTTCCGCATCATAAGTGCCCGCAATCCGAAAGCCTCGCTCTCTTGTTAAGCCGTCCGACCCTTGAGTCATAATGACTAATCGCAGTCCAACCCTTGTTTTAAGCTGCCTCGCAAGCTCTTTACCAATGATCATCCGGCCATCACCAGGGCCACTCAAATTTTCGCCATCGATAACCACTTTATCGAGAAAAGAGATCGATTCTGCACTAGGGTTGATACCGACCAGCTGAATACCGCGAGTTTCACGTTCACTAAGAATGACCGCAGGAACCGAAATACGAGGCGCCCACCCCATGAGGTCTTCCGATGGAACGTCAGGCTGATAGTCGCTGGCCAACTCAAAGCCGCGCTGAATACCTGGATCATCCAGATAACCCGGAGCGTGCACCTTAATGTGTCCAGTGAGATTACCGACGACCCCGTCCAGCATGTCGTACTGCCAACCCCTGACCAGGCCCATTGAAAGACTCGACCCTAAGACCGCAACCGCCACAGCCGCAAATAACATCGCGTTGCGACGACGATGCCGCAGAATGTTACGAAAACTCAATTGAAAAGCCAGATTCGCAGACATCTCAGTTCTCCGCCCTTATCGCCTCTATCGGCCGCATTCCAAAAATCCTAAGACTAGGGATCAACGCAGCAACCTGGACCCCCAGCAAAATCGTTACCGTCGCTGTACGCATCGCTTCCCAGTTAAAAGTCGGGTACAAGCGTTCTGGAAACATGGCAACCATATCCGGGGGATAGCTTTCGAGAAGCTCCTGGGGGAGGGTCATACCATATTCCATCAGGGGCCAGACAGTAATCGCAGTCAAGCCAAAGCCCAAAACTAATCCCAGCGAAGAAATTAAAAACGCCTCGACTTGGAACTGAATTAACAACTGGTGCGGCCTCATACCTAACGCGAGAAGAACTCCCATTTCATTCGTGCGCTCGTAAATCAGCATCATGAAAGCGTTGACCACAGAGAACACGACTATGATGCAGATAAAATAGAACATGAAGTTGGTACTCACATCCTTCATCTCGGTCAGCTGCACAACATCTGGCAACAGGTCCTGCCAGGCCAGATGATTAAGGTCTACTCCTTCACCAGGATCATTTCGGGCGATTTGGATTCCTTCCTCACTATCAAGCAGGGCTGCTGAAACGCCGACGACCATATGTGCTTCCTCTGCTTCCATGGACCAGGCCTCTCTAAAGTCCCCTACCGGAATCTGCACCAAGGTACGGTCAAGCTCCGTTGATCCGGATCTGAAGATGCCAACGATGGTCGCCGCATGCGCGGCGATCCCGCCATTCTTGGCAGTACCTAATATTACGAGGTCATCACCAAGTTTCGCGCCAAGATTGCGCGCGAGCGCTTCACCGATCACGGCCTCTCCATCAGCAGCGAGATAAGCTCCCGTTTTGATATTCCTGGCCAAACCGCTCCATTGCGCCTCTACCTTTGGCTCTAAGCCTAATACAAACCCCCCGGTGCTTTTGTCTCCGACTGAAAGGATCGCCGAGCCCTGCACGCGGGAACTAACAAAATCAAAACGGCCAGTTTGAAGCAATCGCGATTCTGCAAGGCTTTCTCTGACAGTATGTTCTACCTGCGGTTCTTCTTCATAAAGCGGATGTTGAATTTGCGCGTGCCCCGGCATTGCTCGGGCAGAAATATCAGCCATCTGCGCAAACACGCCACCCTGAAAAGAGCGCATGAACACCAACAACCAGACCGCGAATATGATTCCGCCCGCCGTCAACAGAGTTCGGCGTCGATTCCTCCACACGTTGCGCCAGGATATCTGAACAAGGCGAAGCAAGATGCTACTCGAATCCGCTTTCGTTCTGTTCGCAAAATTTTGTTCTTTTTGTCCTAGTGCAATCTCACTCATTCACTCACTCCTCATCGCCGTCACAGGCTCAAGCCAAAGAATCTTGATCGAGCCAACAAAAGCCGCAATCTGAATACCGACCAAAAAAATAAGCGGCGCCGCTACCAAAGAACCCACCGAAAATGCAGGATAGAATCGTTCAGGAAAGATAAAGTAAAACCCCTTCACCATCTCATTCACTTCCGCCGGAATAGGAACCCCTAACGTGAGTCCAAGATAAGTGATCCCAACATTCAAAATTGTGGCAATGATCGCCCCTATCACCCATATACCCATGGCTTCAAGCTGTACCTGCCGAATGATGCCCCAGGGCCGCATACCCAATGACAGCAGCATCCCAAACTCCCGAGTCCGCTCAAAGACCATCATGCTGAAAGTATTAGCGATACTGAAGAGAGTCAGAACCATGATTAGTGCCATCATCGCGATCCCAGCCACGTCATCAGCCCTGATAGCCTGGTAGGTCTCTGGTGATATTTCCGACCAACCTCTCGCGATTGCCTCATCAGGCAGCTTCTCACTAACAAATCCGGTCGCCTCAGCCACATAATCGATATCCGTCAACCTCAAAGTCAACCCATGAACCTCATCTCCCAGCCCAAATGCCTGCTGCGCAGTCGCCAAACGAACAAAGGCAAATGATCGATCATACTGAATATTTCCGGAGCTAAAAATTCCACTTACACTCAATACCAGCGCAGCAATGCCCCCCTCTTTTTGAGAACCCAGGACAACAATTTCTTCCCCTAAACCCACACCCAGGTTACGCGCCATGGCTTTTCCTAATACCACATCATTTTGATCGACAGGTACTGTTCCTTCCGACAAAGCATTGAAAAAAGTAAAATGCTCTGTTTCTTTAGCAAAGTCAGCCCCAATCAAAATTCCACCAAAGGACTTCTCATCGACAGAAAATAACGAAGGCGCTGTCACCCTTGGAGCTGCTGCCTTGACCATCTGAATTTCTTCGATGGACCGCATAAGCTCAGTCGCATCCTGAATAGTCTGTTCTAGCTTCTGATCATCCTCATAATCGACATGGATCACATCAGCGTGCCCGGGATATTGTTCAGTCATCACCTCGGCTAGCTGCTTATACATACCGACTTGATAGGACCGTAGGCCAGACACCAGAAAACACGAAAAGACAATGGCAGCCACGGTAAGCCAGGTTCTTCGCTTATTACGAAAAATGTTGCGCCAAGCAACCATCCAGAGCATCCCGGCTTTAGGTGAAACAACGTTTCCGGGAAGCGTCCGTTTTTGAGGGTAAACCTCAGCCATTAACGTGTACGCTCAGACCGAAGAGAAAAAGTACTGAATAGACGATCCTCAAGATCCAAGTCAAAGGCCATCTTTTGATACTCAAACTCGGTGTAGCTATTAGGATCATCTATATCACCCATGCGCATGTGGGTGGCAAAGATTCTTCCCCCCAAATTACCGATCTTGAGACTTTTCATTTCTTTCAATGGCTGAAGATCTTGGTCATAAAAAACGATGCCCATCATGACGGCGTCTTCACGAAGAGTCATGCGCTCCTTACCCCAGACAACCGCCGCATCGTCATTAGGAATCGCGTCGATGGTATAAATCTTTTTCCCCTCTTGAACCTTAGTATCTACAAGCTCAAACCGGTAATCCGTTAGATACTTATCGCTTCTAGATAGGTCGTTGTAAGAAAAGTCCGACCCTGCCCATGACTGACCCATCATACTGCTGGGTAAGCGAATGTTTCGATTCAACTTGGGATTAAAGGTCCACATTTTATCCCCTAATTTGAGCATCGCATTACCTGCGTCCTTCGCCGGAGCGGTGAAACGAATCAGTGAATCTTTTGTACCTCTCGTCCAGCCAACCAAACTCGAACGACGCTCCCAGGTCGGCCTTTTGATGAACATAGTCATTTCAGCATAAGAGGTGCCGCCCCTGGATAATTCCAGATTACTCAACACAAGGCTTCGGATATCTACTTCTTCGGATGCACAAAGTGAAGAAACAACCATCAGACTAAGAACTAAAACACCCTTCAACTGCTTCATATATCTAACACCCCCCCAAACTCATGGACCAACTTAAACCCTCAACAAGTGACATACTAGACTTCACTTCTAGAGGCATCAACATTAGTATACAAAATCAAAATATTGACTTGATCTAATTTATGTCTCTAAGGGAAAGGAAAAAGCAGAAGACCCAGCAAGCAATACTCGAGGCAGCCAGGTCCTTGATCGAGCGAGAAGAATTCGAATCCGTTACGACGCGCCTGATCGCAGAGACCGCCGACATCAGCTATCAAACTTTATATAACTATTTCCCCTCCAAGAACGACATCCTAATTGAGCTACTAAAAGAAAAATTCGTGGGTTCAGAAGAAACCTACCAACGAATCATTCGCACATTTTCAGGCGATGTATTGGACAGCTTGCAACAACTCAACCGGTCACGCCTTGAATTTGCTCTGGTCTACAGAGATCCGGTGGACGAGTATATAAACATGACGATGAAGATATTCACGACAGCGAACCAGAAGCTAAATTTAATCGAGTCTCTAGACCAGTTTGGTGTTGAGCAATACCAGGCAATTTTAGCGCTTGCACGAGGTATCAGACTTCTCCAAGAAAACACCGATATTCAGCTGATGGCCCATACACTCCAGATAATCAGCACTTACGGTGTTCAAAGTGTCCTGATGTCCGAGGTCAGAGATGACGCCTCTATATTTCTCGATGCGCTCAATCAGCAAACAGAACAACTCGTGAAGCCCTACCTATTAAAAGACCTCAATTAGCGCTTTCTGCGAGTAAACGAGATTACATTGTCACCCTTGATCGCTTGTTGCTTGAGCGTAATCAACATCTCCCAGGTCAAAATTCGATTTTCTTCTTTCAAAAAACCGCGACAACCTATGCCATTACCAGTAACAAACAAAGTCACACTAACAGATAAAGTTTGGTTCTCATTCCAAAGTAAAATCAGATTCGGCTCGCTCTCAAGCTTGCCAATGCCATCCAAAGCTACTCCTGCGACCCTCGCATCCACCGTATAAGTTCCCACGTCGTTAGGTGCCACTCTTATTGAGACTTCCCCTGAATAAGCTTCAAGCAATCTACCGCTAATCGTGTAACCTTCCTGGTCTTCAACTACTTCTATGTCGAGCTCCACGGCCTCTCCCAGGCTCGCTTCTTCCACTAATACAGTACCCTTTCCAAACCAAAGGCCCTTATTCAATATCAATGCAATATTCCTTTTGAAGATTCCTCTCGTAGCACCTTACTGGCTCCTATTGACTCCATGCATTCCTGGCCTTGATTAGTCGAGTTATTTACGTACGTTGATACTGGAATCAATTCTAGCTCGACCGGCAACCGAGACCCCATCAGTGATTCCAGCTCCTGGGTCGGAATCTCTAGATCTATCCATTTCAGAGCCTCTTCTGAATTTAACATAACGGGCTGTCTTTTATGAACCTGAGCTAGGCCTTCGCATGCTTCAGTAGTCAATACAGTAAAAGATTCGATCAATTCCGAACCTTTCTCCCATCGATCCCACAGTCCCGCTAAAAACAAACCCTTATCGAGTTTGGACCGAATCATAAATGGAACTTTTTTCCCTTTAATGTTGGTCCATTCGAAATAAGCGCTGACGGGGATCAAACACCTCCGTTTATTATAGGGCTCTTTAAATGCAGGACTTCGGGCGGCTGTTTCTGATCTCGCGTTAAACATCGAATATTTGGTCGAGGAGCTATCCGCCCAATAAGGAATTAGCCACCATTGCATTGGCTGAACTTCTATTCCCGTTTGCTCTCTTTGAACCAAGATGGGTACCCGGCTCATCGGTGCTAGGTTGTAATTGTCTTCACCATCATATTCAACTCCTAAAACGTCCATCAAAAATTGAGATAGAGGATCAGAAACCACATTGAGGCGACCACACATGATTCTAACCTTTATGCTTCCCTAAAGCCCAACCACCATCCGACAAAACAGATTCAGCAAACTCGGTCGGCTCCGACTCGAGCTGCGTTGCCATGGTGTCATTCCACCGATTTAAAAAGCCAAATAACGAGATAACCGCTACGATCTGGACTATCTGCCGCTCTTCAAAGTGCTCGCGTAGGTCGTCAAAGTGTTTTTTACTCGTTTCGTTCGGCACTCGTCCCGCCGCTAAAGCAATCGCAATGGCTGCCTTTTCTGACTGACTAAAAAGCTCGCTTTCCTCGTAGCGAAGCAAGTCTTGTAATTTCTCTTCTTCAATCCCCGTCTGGTGAGCTCCATGAGAAGTATGAGCCTGGCAGTAACTGCATCCAGAACTGACACTGGTCGCATAAGCAACTAGTTGAATAAGATCCGGACCAATATTTAACTCAGCACCCTCTTGATCTGGTATTTGGGGGCCAATGGCAGCTAGGAGCGCTTTCGCATCGGCGCCACGGATGGTGGCGACAAAAAGAGAAAAAATCGGGACCAGCTGCCTCATATGGGACATCGTCATAATACTATTAGGTAGAAAACCCATCGACGCTTCAGCCATGCTCATAAACGGCTCTAATTCTCCAACCTCAGCACGCTCCATCGGTTTTACGTTGGCCATCTCTTTATTAACTCACTTACTTTTCTTATGATCTAAGCATTACTTAAAAGAACTACAAGCACCAGCCATTAAGGCAAGGTATCGTCTGAATTAAAGACGCCAAAACAGATAGACCAGGACAGGGAGAAAACAACATGTCGCAAATCGAAGGTTTCAGGGAAGAGACAAGAATCTGGTTAGAAAAGAACTGCCCCACTGGCGCTAAAGGGATCGGTCAAGTGCCGACAGGGAGCACCAAGATCAAAATCGAAGATCCGGACGTCACTCTGTGGTTGGATCGAATGATTGAGAAGGGCTGGACCGCTCCGACTTGGCCCAAGGAGTTTGGGGGAGCAGATCTGAGTACCGAAGAATACGTGGTGCTAATCGAAGAAATGAGGAGACTCGATGCGCGTCCTGCTCTAGGAGGAATGGGGACCAGCATGATAGGCCCCACACTGCTCGAATATGGAACAGATGAGCAGAAGCAAGAGCACCTGCCAAAAATCGCCAAGGCAGAGGTTGCATGGTGCCAGGGATACAGCGAGCCAGGATCGGGTTCCGATCTTGCTTCTCTAAATACCCGCGCGGTAGATTCCGGCGATCACTACCTAATCAACGGCCAAAAAATCTGGACCTCTGGCGCTCAATGGGCCGACTGGATGTTCTGTCTGGTGAGAACAGATCCAGAAGTCCCAAAGCACAACGGCATCAGTTTCGTTCTCTTATCGATGGACCAGCCCGGCGTTACAGTAAAGCCCATTCGTCTAATTAGTGGGAACTCGCCATTTTGCGAGACTTTTTTTGATGACGCGGTCGCGTATAAAGCCAACTTGGTCGGCGAGCTCAACAAAGGCTGGACCGTAGGAAAAAGACTCCTCCAACATGAGAGGTCGGGAATGGCATCATTAGTAGGCGCCCAAAGTAGAGACCCAGGAGCCACCCTCCAAGAGGTAGCACATTCTTATCTTGGAACTGATAGGGAGGGGAAAGTGGCTGATGCCGCCTTGCGTTCCCGAGCGATCAACCACGAGATTAACGACGCCGCATTTGCGCTCACCCGCAAGAGAACTGTGCAGGAAGCAGAGGACGGAAACACACCTGGACCAGCCACTTCTATTTTCAAAATGTATGGGACGGAGCTCGAGCAAGACAAATCCAGTCTGATGTGCGAAATCAGAGGGACTCAGGGAATCGGCTGGGAAGGCAGCAGTTTTGATTCGGACGAAATTGAGTGGACCCGATCTTGGTTAAGTAACCGAGCGGCCTCGATCTATAGTGGAACCAACGAAATCCAACGCAACATCATTGCGAAAAGAGTCTTAGGTTTGCCCGATTGATAGGGGAACCCAAACCACCGGTTGCGAAAAGGTCTCGGCATACGTTTAGTCATCATGGTAGGACCATCCACGATGACTACGCCTGGTTAGAGGACCCCAACTATCCAAGCGTTGAAGATTCTGAAATCCTCGATTACCTCAACCAGGAAAACCAATTCTTCGAAGCTATGATGGGACCCCATCAAGGTGTTGTTGAGACAATATTTAACGAGATAAAGGGAAGACAACCAATAGAAGACAGTTCAGTGCCTTCTGAAGAAAACGGGTTCATTTATCAATGGCGTTTTCATGAAGACGAAGAGTATAGAACATGGTACCGAGCGCCGGTTAGCCGTCCTGATGATTGGTCAATCCTTCTCGACGAACGAGTACTCTCGGCCGGCTCTGATTATTTCAGTCTGGGCGGCATATCGGTCAGCGACGACACCAAAAAAATCGCTTACAGCGTTGATCGAGATGGAAGCGAGCGTTATGAGCTTTTCGTCGTAGATATTGAAAGCGGCAGACAATTATCAGACTCCATTCCAAACACAATGGGAGAGGCGGTCTGGGATAGTACTAACCAAGGCCTGATATATGTAGTTTTAAACGAGCAGTGGAGGCCTTTTAAAGTCCTTTATAGGAGCCTGAATTCTTCAGAGCCTGACGCCACTATCTACGAGGAATATGACAGTAGCTTTTTTGTCAGTATTCACTGTTCTCAATCAGAATCATTTGCTTTTATCAGTACAGCGGATCACGTCACTAGCCAATACTTTTACCTAAAGAGAAATCTCCTCAATACCGAGCCAATCGCAGTGACTGACCGGGTCAGCAATCACGAATATTATGTAGACCATGACGGCGAGCGCTTCATTATCAGGAGCAATTTAAGACATCAAAACTTCGATATTTTCACAACAGATATTAGCTCTGCTGCCAGCGAACAGTGGGACCTATTATTGAACGGATCCGATGAACTCTACATTACCGACTTTCTGGCCTTGAAGAATCATTTAATCGTAATGAGCCGCGCTAAGGGACTGGATCAAGTAGAAATCCATGACAACAAAACAAGAAAGCACTACCAAATTGAATTTCCGGATGCTGCTTATACAGTTGGCTTTGGCACCAATCCAAAGTCCGACGCCACATTTGTTAGACTCGAATATTCCTCCATGACTTCGCCAAGTAAAATTCTTGATTATGATGTCATAACGCGCTCAACGGTTACTAAAAAGACCCAAAAGATCCCAAGCGGCTATTCAGAGGAAAATTATGTCTCGGAGCGCATCCTGGCCGAGGCTCGAGATGGAGCTCAAATCCCTGTAAGCCTGGTCTACAAAAAAAGTATTGATGTCAACGAGAGCACGCCAGTCCACCTTTATGCCTACGGCGCCTACGGGCACGCTATTCCTCCCTCGTTTTCCACCTCAAGACTATCTTTGTTAGATCGAGGATTTGTTTGTGCGATCGCACATATTCGGGGCGGAGACGATCTGGGTTATCACTGGTATACGCAAGGCAAGCTGATGTCTCGACATAATACCTTTAATGACTTCGTTGACTGCGCAAAGCATCTCATTCACATAGGCTACTCCTCACCCAAAAAGTTTTTCATCTCCGGGGGCAGTGCTGGAGGAGAGCTAATGGGTGCCGTTGTTAATCAAAACCCAGATTTATGGTGCGCAGTGGCAGCGCATGTTCCCTTCGTGGACGTCCTAAATACAATGCTTAACGCTGACCTACCCTTAACACCCATTGAATGGCCAGAGTGGGGGAATCCCATAGAAGACGCGGACTTCTTCGACTATATTCAGTCCTACTCTCCCTATGACCAAGTAGAACCAAAAGAATACCCGCCTATATTTGTCACCGCAGGATTAAACGACCCAAGGGTTACCTATTGGGAACCAGCGAAATGGGTTGCCAAATTACGATCCATGAAAACTGACGACAACCTGCTTTTATTAAAGACGAATATGGGCATGGGTCACGGCGGAAAATCCGGGCGCTATGACTCCCTCCGAGAAATAGCAGAAGAATACGCTTTCTTTATTTCCCAATTAAAAACCAACAAGTTTAGATCGGAGAAATAGTTCCATTCACTTTTGCCGCGCTGCCGCTTCCGCAGCAGCCGCTAATTCAGCCTCGCTGATCCCATCTAACGCGGCCAGAAAGTGCATTCTCACTCCATCTAGTCGATATTTAATTGCTTCTTGGTATTGCTCAGAATAATAAAACTCTTCAAGCGCTTCCATGGAGTGAAACTGTTCAATCATCATCAGCTCAGTACCCTCTGGCAGTTCACCCTCGAGGACTTTGACTTTTGCCCCTGTCACAGGCCCACCCGCGATCGGAGTCAATCCCGATCTTTTTGCGGGCTCGGCGGACAGCTCGCCATACTCAGGCCCAACTTCTACATTTTCTACTGTCGATACACACGCCACTAAGTAAGCCGGTGTTTTATTCTCTGTCACTATTCTTCTCCTCTCTATAATTAAATCGTTAAACCAGCATTATCGTGACGCGGTACCACTAACCCAACCTCCTACGAAATCGCGGACTAATCATTACTTATCGGCTAGTTCCCGCTGGCTCTATTGTTAAGCGCCTTGACTATCTCGGTATGCCTGGCCTTGTCTATCTGGTAAAAGAGAAACATTCCAATCCCTAAAGCACTAAAGATCGACGTAGCGGGTCCGACAAAAAAGCCCAGCTCCCATATAATTTGACTATCAATTGTGCCCTGGGCCGCCATTTTTGGAAACTCAATGAAATCCAGAACGGCACCGCCAATAATCAGACCAATCGCACCGGCAGCTTTACTCGAAAACTGCTGAGTGGCGTAAATCATTCCCTCGATTCTGCTGCCAGTTCTTAGCTCATGAGAATCCGCAATGTCAGCATAAACCGAATAATAAGAGGCTCCGCAAAGCGTCGATGCTATCACTCCAACAAAAGTTGCCGCCAGATAGTTGTATAAAACCCAGGGTGAACCGTTTTCAGGATACCAAGACGCATCCATCAGCCTGGAACAAATCAGAATATTAGGCAGGACGATTGCGACAAGCGAGCTAAAAATAAGAGTCCTTTTTTTGTCCAGAACTCGAGTAGCAATCGGCATCAAAGAAAATGCTAAAACCAACGCCACCAAATTAAGAGCTTGAAGATAAGCAAGGTCCTCCGTCCGAAGACCCCAGAAATGCAGCGCCATGAAAGGCATGCCAACCATCTCAATAAAACCAAACAGGTACCACATCAGAAATCCCAGAAAAATCGCAAGAAAATCCCTGTCTTTGAATACTTCAGACATTTCTAAAACTAGTTTCAAAAGCGAGGGCTTTTCGCGCGGGGCAGGGTCACTAAGACGCGATATCTCTCCAGAAGTCCCCAATACGGTCACGAGCATGCTCGCACTCATTATCGCCGCTGCAGCTACGCCAAACACAATGTATCCATCCGGGTTAAGAGTCCCTGGATTAAAAGCGTCAGTAGTCGGAAAGATAATCCAATAGACCGCGACCCCTAAACCAGCTCCTCCTATGCCCGAGATGACCGTATGAAAAGCAAACAAGGAAGACCTTTGCTCATAATCTTTAGCCATTTCAGCGCCAAGTGCCAAGTGAGGAACGTTGTAGAACGTGATAGAAGTCCTGACAGCTACTGTGAAAAAAGTGAGCCAAATAAAATACCCTGTCTGGCCATAATCCTCGGGCGGACTGTAAAGCAAGATAAAGCTAACCGCGGTGGGGACAATAGCAAATAGCATCATCGGATGGCGCCGTCCAAAGCGACTTCTAAACCGGTCGGAAAGACTACCGATCAGGGGATCCGATATACCATCTACAGCCAGGGCAATCCCTAAAGCAATCCCCGTCAGAGAACCGGAAAGACCCACAATTTGTTGATAATAAAAAAGCAGGAACCCATAGATCCCCATAGTAATTGCCGCTTGTCCTATCCCACCTACACCGAAGGCAAACATTACCGGCACTGAAAGACGACGCGAAGCAGTTTGTTCCTTTGCAGTTTGCATAAATTAATCTTTAGCTAGTACAAGCGGATCAAGCCCATGGATTTCTGCCTGCCGCCATCATGTAATGAGAGTCTTCAGGCTTAGGGGGGTTACCCTCTTCAAACGGATACAAACTGTTAATCCCAAGCAAGCGCGCGAAGCCCTCAGACTGAGTTTTAAGCACATCTTTTGGGAAGGCCCTGCGAAAGTCGCGTATCTGTTTCATATAGACGCGCGTGAACACCATGATCAAGTTCAGCCGCAGCCCGGGCGACTTTCGAGGGAATGAGCCATGCCATGTGGCGCCATGCCAAACGATCAGCGAACCCGCTTCTGCCTCAATCGGGATAGGTTTCACTGGCGCGTCTTCTTTTAAAAAGTTCATCTCCTCTGGCAGTGGATAACGGGCCTTCAAGTGACTTTTTGGAACGATCGCAACCGGCCCATTATCTTTAGTGTAGTCAGTCAGAGCCCAGGTCACATTAGCGACCTGAGCATAAGGAGGCAAAGGCGGCGGCGTCCCATGCTGGTCTGTATGAAGCGGATGCGTGAGCTTTGAATCTTTCTGTTTGATGATGCAGTTAAGATCACTCAATAGAACACTATCACCACATAGGTACTTCGCCATAGCCAAAACAGTGGGATTCATCAGCGCTTCCTGGAAAACACGATTTTCTTCTAGTATCGCCCAGTGGGCTTTACCAGGGCCTTCCTGCTTTAACTGAATAGACTCAATATCGTCAAGGTCAATTTTCTCTCCGTCCCTGCGTTCATGCACGTCCAATATCCCTGAGCGAAGGCGGTCCTGAAATTCTTTGGGCGCGACAAGCTCAGGAGGTATGACCACGTATCCATCTTCCTCTAGACGCAACGCATACTCCGCTAATCCTTGCCTTTCGATCTCACCAAATACCTTTCGATATTCGGGCGAATCCTTAAACACCTCCAAACTCATTCAGTCCTCCTCCAGACCTATCTGATCAATACGTTCATTTGGATGACATACCTATCATTTAACTTGTTCAAGTTCACCCAGACACCCCCGCACTATTTCACAGCCCAAAGTCTTCGATGCACCTCGTCTAGATCGGCGCCCTCAATCCGACTCTCTCTATCCATCACCAGAGACTGTCTCTGCTCCAGATTGTAAGCTGGCCAAATAGGAAGCCCTCCTCCATTAGGATCCCCAGTCTTCGCAAAATTCAAGACAGTCTGGGACCAACAAATCGCGAGTTGCCGCACATCCGCATCACTTCGATCGTGCATTACAACACCACCGGCCTCAGGATCAGCAAAAGTATTAAAAGTAAACGCAATCTCAGAAGCGTGCGTTGCACCCTGCTTCCCATCTGCGATATTGGTGGGCAAATCAAATCGATAAAGCCAACCGCCAGGTCCTGCCTCGGTCGCAGCCTCGCAGAGGTTTATCGAGGCCCGACGAAATAAGTCATTCCATACGCACTCGTAGAGCTCCTTGGCAGACAAATTTGGATACTCTGCTTTCAAAGCCTCCAAATAACCATCAGGGTCCGCTCCGTCCATCGTCAATCGCGCCATGTGGGGTGCAAAATTCTCATAAAGCTCATCGCTGCCCGGCATAACAAGAGTAAAAAGGGTACCCTCGTTGGCGTTTGATCCCGCAATATAGGGAACGCCACCAGCACCGCGATCTGCGATCGCTTCCCAAGTAGGTCGCGTAATCACGTGACCGTCCACGCTCAGTGCAGGCCCAATTCCCGAGGCGACCTGCATATCAATGATCTCCTGGCCGGACATACTCACTAACTTCTCTAGGAGCGCATCTGGCTCGATCTTCAGATGACTAGCCAATGCTAGAGACAACGATGGGGGCGGGGCCGCTGCTGCGTTACCGCTGTGAGCTATCGCGCGGTGGTAGAGTCCATCAGCTCGAGGCGCTGCAAGGATACCATTCACTGAACCCGCGCCCGCAGATTCACCAAATATGGTCACGTTGTTGGGATCTCCGCCAAAGTCAGCGATATTATCGCGCACCCACTCCAGTCCAAGGATTTGATCGCCAATACCATTAGAGGCCGATCCTCGATACTCCTCTTTAAATTCGGAAAGATCCATAAAACCAAGCAGCCCCAATCGATAGTTGATTGTGACAATCACTGCGTCACCCTGGTCGGCAAGAATACGCCCGTCATACTCATAGCCTGAGCCACTCACATAACTGCCTCCATGAATCCAGTACAGGACTGGTCGGGGTTTACTATCTGCAGCAGGCGTATATACATTGAGAAATAGACAGTCTTCATCGTAGGTTGGCTCGGTATTTAAACGAATCGAGTTATCTGAAAAGAAATCCATTGGCGGCGGCTGTAACGCGCTATGACGAAACTCTGTCGCGTCGTAGACCTCATCCTTCCATTTAGTCTCAGCGATAGAGGCCTTGAAGCGCAGCTCGCCTATGGGAGGCTGGCCATAACGTATCCCTAAGAATCCTAATACGTTCCCTACTTTTTTACCGGAAATCTTGCCCAGCCTAGTCTCGATCGTTGTCATTGTTCCTCCTCAACGAAAAAAAAGAGTAATGTCCTCCGCGAAATCTAACTTTCGACTTATGCGAATCGGTCGGTACCAGATTGCATGAAAGGCGCATAACCCTCCATACGATCATTGACCGAGCCAAAGGGATAGGGATTATCAAGAGCCAGGACTGTCCTGAGCTCGGGGTATCGCTCTAGCTGACCTGGCGCCAGATCCTCTTCTCGCCAAAGATGCAACGGCCTCATGTAAGAACGCATAAAACTTTGAACGAGTGTTATCCGCAGACCAGGGTTCGTTCGAGGATGACTACCATGCCAGGTGAAGCCGTTCCAAACGGCTATTGAGCCTGCCTCCCCTTCCAGGGCCACACGGGGCAGCTGGGTTTCGCTCGGCATAGCGTCATTCGGGGACGGAGCACGAGCAAACTTATGACTTGTAGGGACAAGGACCGTCGGACCGTCATCTTTGCTTTTATAATCTGTTGTCAGAAAAGACACGTTGCATTCGTGACAGATATCACCACCCGCTGGAACGCCGTGAACGTCATTATGGAGATACCCGCCTAGCATGCCAGGGTCGGGTTTTTGTCCTTCCATAGGGATAGTTGGTCCTTTGGTGATGTAGGTATGCCCACCTAAATAGACTCTCTGCCCGCATAGCCAGCGCGCCATTGTCAGACCCACGGGATGAAGTGCGGCCTCGGCAAACATATCGTCTTCGGGCATCAGCTGCCAGGTCTCGGTCATCG
>CAJWGQ010000025.1 GCA_913041025.1 uncultured Gammaproteobacteria bacterium
GACTGAAAGTTAGTTAAACCCGCGGGATTTTATAACATTCCGTAAAAAAAGGTGGAACTATTAAATAGCACTTAATATTGACTTCCAATATATAAGATAAATATATGATTTATTGAATAATTATAAGATTTTTAAATGCGTTGATTTGAGGTAAGGAGTGGTTTCCAGCGAAAATTCTAATTTGGTGGACGTTAAAGATCACTTAGATTTTTAGCGGTTCTTAGGACTATTGGTCGGAGAGAGCCTACTTTAACAGCATCTTAAGGGAGGAGTGGATCAATAGACTGTCACTGGCAATTGGCGAACGTCTCAACTTGGCGCGACATATTTCCCCTAGCTGTAGTTCTATTTCGGGCTAATTAGATCCTAACACTTTGTGATTTTTGATTGCTCTCGCTTCTCAATAATAGAACCTTTAAGCGTGTTCGCCACAACTTATGCTAGACTTCTTCTCCGCTAGAAGCAGACCAACAAGAATAAAAACTTGAAAAACTTAGTCGATAATTTTTGGAAGCATGGCCTTGACCATCACTATATTTTCTGGAGGGTTCTCTTTTTTAGCGTATTAGGGTTGGTCTTGGTGGCTTGTGGGGAGCGACAAGCTCCTGAGGTAGTAGAGCAGGCAATACGTCCAGCAAAAGTCGTGCGAGTTACTGCGAGTGGTATTCCGGCAAGAAGGGTATATGTAGGGCGTGTAGAGGCATCTAATTCGATTGATTTATCCTTTGAGGTCCCTGGTCCGCTATCCAACTTTCCCGTGTTGGAGGGTCAAACTTTAAGGAAGGGGCAGCTGATTGCTCAGCTAGACTCCACTGATTATGAATTAGCGCTAGAAGAAGCTGAATTAGAACTCAAGCTCGCGCTTCAAGACTATCAGCGTAAATCCGATATGTTGAGAAAAGGTGGCATCGCTAAATCTCTTGTGGACGATTCGCTCGCGTTTGCTCAGCTTCAACGGGTTCGACAGAAAAAAGCACAGGAAGCCCTTGCGGACACCATCATGAATGCACCTTTTGATGCTTATGTATCTCGGCGGTATGTAGATAATTATGTAAAAACCAGAGTGGGAGACAAGATCGTTCGTTTGAACGACCTTCACGAGTTATTGGTTGTCGTGAGTATTCCGGAACAAATGCTTTCCACTGTAATTGGTAGTGGTCAGGTCTCATTGCACGCGATTTTTGATTTTATCCCAGACCAGATGTTTCCGTTGGCCTATAGGGAAAATCGAGGCGATGCGAATTCCATAGGTCAGACCTACGAAGTCTCTTTGTCTATGCCTCGTCCGGATTCCTGGGAGATTCTTCCAGGTATGACTGCTGCCGTACTTGTTCATCAAGCAGATCGGCCTGACGTGCAGCTGAAATATTTTCTGCCTATCAATGCGTTGGTCACCGACACAGACAAGCGTATGTATGTTTGGGTATATGACGAAAACACCCAGGAGGTGGAAAAACGCTTTGTTAAAGTCGATAGACCTGATCCTAACGGCGTGTATGTTGAAAGTGGGCTAAAGGAAGGAGAGTTAGTGGTGTCCTCTGGTGCTGATCAGCTTCGAGAGGGGATGAAAATACGATTACTTAACGAAGACACCAATTAAACCGTTATGAACGATATTGCGCGCTTATCTATTGAAAGGCCTCTGTATAGCTGGATGCTGGTTTTGCTGTGTATTGTTGGGGGCGTGATAGGTATTGATACCGTAGGTAGGTTAGAGGACCCGGTTTTTCCTTTAATGTATGCGTATGTGATCACCCCATATGAAGGTGCCTCGGCCTCGGAGGTAGAGCAGGAAGTTACAGACCCCATTGAAGCGGCTCTGCAGGAGCTGCCTTATATTGAAAAGTTAACGTCAAAATCCATCTCTGGCCGCTCCGAAGTGATGGTTGAAATCCAAGAAGAATATAGTGGCGGAGGACAAACACCGCAGATATTTGACGAGCTGCGCCGACGGGTGTCTGAAGCCTCTATGCGCTTTCCCCCTGGGGTTGGCCCCACGATTGTCGAGGACGACTTTGGTGATATTTATGGAATCATGTATGCGGTCTCGGCAGAAGATTACTCGCCAGACGAGATTCATGATATTGCCAAAAAGTTGAGTACGGAGCTCAAATCGGTCGAGCACGTTGCAAAAGTCCAAGTTGCTGGTCTTCCTAGAGAAGCAGTTTATGTTGAACTCGATAGCCGTAAGTTCGCCCGTCTTGGTTTACCCATTGATGATCTATTGTCTAGGTTCATAGTTGAAAATCAGGTGTTTTCTTCAGGAACCTTTGTCTCTGGTAGCAGGCGCCTAAGAATTGCCCCGGAAATGGCATTTAACAGTGTAGAGGCAATAGGTGAGATGCGCATTGGTCAACCCGGGTCTACTCAAATTCTTGAGTTAGCGGATGTCGCGACGATAAAAAGAGAACGGATTGAGGTTCCGGAACAAATTATCCGGCATGAAGGCAAGGAAATATTTACCTTAGGGGTCTCGGTGGTTCCGGGTAAAAACGTGGTTGATGTAGGCAAGAATGTTGATGCCAAACTGGATGAGGTGATGTCCTTGCTGCCTTTAGGTGTTCAGGTTGAAACGATTTATGCGCAGCACACTGCAGTAGAAGAATCGATCACGGAATTTTTACGTAATCTGATTCTATCGGTACTCACCGTGATCACAGCGTTGTGTGTTTTCATGGGCTGGCGAGCTGGAACAGTTGTAGGAGCAGCTCTGTTGCTCACTGTGTTAGGTACGATTTTTATTATGTCCTTGGCTGGAATCGAACTGCAGCGTATTTCTTTAGGCGCGTTGATGATTGCCATGGGTATGCTGGTAGATAATGGGATTGTAGTAGCAGAAGGTATGGTGATTGGCGTAAGGAGAGGGTTGACTCCTGCTGAAGCTGCCTCCAGGTCTGTACGTAGAACCCAGTTTGCGCTTCTGGGTGCCACTATAATCGGGATTACTGCTTTTGGACCAATCAGCTTGTCCAACGATGCGGGCGGCCACTTTTTACGTTCCTTGTTTCAGGTAGTCGCGATCTCTCTACTATTGAGTTGGGTTTTAGCCATTACCGTGGTGCCTCTTTTTGGCAGTTATTTATTGAAAACTCGAGAGGCTATAGAAGAGAAAGATCTATACAAAGGAGCGTTATACGCTCCCTATCGAGCTTTACTGGGGTTCGGCCTTAGACGGCGATGGATAACTGCTATGGTGATCATGGGGATCACTGGTGCTTGTATCTATTCTGCGCAATATATGAAGCAGGCTTTTTTCCCAAGAACCAATACTCCTCTTTTTTATGTCGATTACCGTTTGCCCGAAGGTTCCAATATTTATTCGACTTTAGAAGGAGCAACTGAGCTAGAGGATCTTATTCAGGAATATGAGGAAGTCGAAGCAGTTACTAGTTTCGTAGGCCGAGGCGCGACCCGTTTTACGGCAATCATGCGTCCCGAGCAGCCAAACTCCTCTTATGCCCAGCTCGTCGTGAGAGTGCAGAATGTGGAGGAAATGGATGACTTAATTAAACGAATTGACGCAAGACTGCAATCTGAAAAACCAGGCGCCCAGATTCAGGTTACGCGCGCAGAGTTCACCTCTGGAAGCACTTCGAAATTTGAAGTCAGGTTTTCTGGTCCTGATAATTCGGTGTTAAGAGAGCTAGGAGAGGAGGCATTATCGATTTATTTAGATCACGATCTGATCGATAGGAAAATTGATTGGCGCCAGCCAGCCTTGAAGCTGGTTCCAGAATTCAACGAGACTCGCGCCCGGTTGGCGGGAGTTACTCGAGCAGACCTTGCTCAATCTTTGGCTTACAGCAGTCAGGGTATTCCGGTTGGTGTGTTTCGAGATGCGGACAAAGTGATACCTATAATCGCTAGAGCGCCATTGGAAGAACGAGGCGGAGTTGACCGTTTAATGGACCGCTTGGCGTGGAGTCCAACACAGCAAACTTACGTTCCAATATCACAAATTGTCTCGCGTTTTGAGATGCGCGCCGAAGACGCGACGATCTTTCGTTACGATCGCTTTCGAACGGTACAGGCTCAAGCAAACCCTCCGAAGGGCTTTAATTTTAACCTTATGTTCAGCGAGATAAGAGGGGAGATAGAGGCGATCCCTTTGCCTCCCGGATATCGAATGGAATGGGGTGGCGAGTTTGAGGCTAATGCGAGAGCTTATGAGGTGATCAATCAAAAAATACCTTTTGCCCTTCTCATTATGTTTGTAATCACTATCCTGATGTTTGGTAAATTAAAGCAACCCATAGTGATTTGGTTGACCGTGCCCATGACTTTTTGTGGGGTTGCCTTAGGTCTTCTCGCGACTGACTTAGCATTTACTTTTCCTTCTTTCCTGGGGTTCCTTAGTCTGTCGGGCATGTTGATAAAGAACTGTATTGTATTGGTGGACGAAATTGATAAGCGTTTCGAAGAGAGCGATTTTAATCTTGCAACTATGACTGAAGCGAGTATCAGCAGGTTACGTCCCGTTATTTTAGCTGCGGGCACCACCATTGCTGGTATGTCACCACTTTTGGCAGACGCATTTTTTAGGGAAATGGCTGTCTGTATTATGAGCGGCCTTGCGTTTGCGACCTTACTAACATTGTTGGCCGTTCCCGTTTTCTATCGAATAGCCTTGGGCAAGAAGCTGTCTGGTTGACATACAAAATGCATAGAAATTTCTTTGAATAGTGCAAAAAAAATTAGTGTAGGCGTTTTTTGCGGTGCAAGTAATACTGTCGAGAGGCGTTGGATGGATGCCGCAACCGAGTTGGGAAAATTGATAGCTGAACTCGATTATAGCCTGGTCTATGGAGGTGGTAGGGTCGGTCTGATGGGATGTGTGGCGGATGGCTGCATCGGTGCTGGAGGTCAGGTCCGCGGGGTGATAACGGACAAGTTGATGCAGATCGAGGTTGCACACGAAGGACTCGAATCATTGGAAATTACGTCCTCAATGTCTGACAGACGAAACCGAATGATTGAAGACTCTGATGTGTTCATAGTTCTCCCTGGTGGTGTAGGGACTCTAGACGAATTGTTTGAGGTGCTGGCATTAACGGATCTTGAGTACCATCAAAAACGAGTGGGTCTTTTGAATACTTTTGGTTACTACGATCATTTGCTCGCATTTCTTGATCATGCGACCAAAGAAGGTTTTATAGCCAAGGAATGTCGTTCTTGGCTTTTTGTCGAGGATGACCCCGAGACTCTTTTATCGAGATTAAGTGCCACGCTATAGCATTATTAGGAGCTCGTAGCGTTAACCTCAAGAAAACAAGCTAATTGGTCGAATTTTTTGCGGCCGCCAAAATAAATGATTTCCTCGTCGGTAAAACCGTCAAGAACCGTCTTCAGACTATCGAGGGCTTGTGGATAATCGAGAATGGCATGTAGAGGAACGAACCGAGGATTGATGGTGAACACGATGAAATCCTCATGAATCCGGCACAGGGTCTCTCGTTCTGTTCTTATGAACCAGGAATTTGGCTCATTATTGAGGTCCTCTTCTGGAGATAAATGCATCCGCTTGGTGTTCCCGTGAACAAACCAGTTTTCTCGCTCGAAGGGACGTTTATGGGTAAGTCCATTGATAAAGCGATCGATGTTTTCACCTAAGTAATTATTGAGGCCATCAACTGCCTGATGAACGTCCCAAATTGGTTGTCCTATTTTTTTATTAAGGTCCCAGTAGCTCGGTGAGCAAACGCAGCCCGCAATAAAACGATTCTTATCTGATGTATCAATGATACATACGTCTTCGGCGATCTGTGAGGCTATGTTGGCAATGGAATCAGGGTACACTGATTCACCACCTAGTTCCGTGAACTCTGCCAGCGCTATTTGGCCTGGCTGACTATCCTCTGTAGATGCAACCACCTTGTCGTAACTCTCTGCTAACAACTGCTTCTTATGATCGAATATTGCTGCCTTTGGGTTAGTGGTAATCCAGGCATCCAGGCTTGTAGGACTGAGCCCCATTTTGTATTTGCGTTTTGATTTCAACCAGGGTGGATTTTCAAGAATCGAGCTGTCAAAAGCACGGGGAGACATGAGGTTGCTCAGGATAGTTTCTTAACGATACTCTGAAGGAAAGCTTTACCTGCTTCCACTTGAGATAGCTCGATGAACTCATTTGGCTGGTGCGCTTGATCAATGGAGCCAGGACCGCACATCACTACGGAGAATCCTGCTTCCTGAAAGTGGCCTGACTCTGCACCGTAGGCGACTACTTCTGAGGCATTCTGACCGGTTACCTGTTTGACGAGTTGAACCATAGGGTCGTCGTCCGAAGCTTGGAAACCAGGCACGTTGGCCTTTAGAGAGATTTCAATGTAGGCGTTTTGGTTTATGGACTTCATTTGAGGTTCTAGTGTGTTTTTTATGTAATCTTGGAGCTCTTCGAGATAGTCCTCAGGATTCTCTCCAGGGACTGTTCGAATATCGGTTTCGAAGGTGCATTCCCTCGCGCATATATTAGCCGCAGTGCCTCCTTTGATTAAACCGCAGTGAAGGGTTGTATAACCTGGTTCAAAGCCAGATTTCTTGTCCTCGAATTCGGCATTCTTGCTTTGTCTTTCCGCTAGCCAGTTAATGATTCGCCCGGCGTACATGATCGCGGGTACACCCCGGTGCTGCTGACTCGAGTGAGCTTCATAACCGTATACCGAGGTAAGGAAGTGTGTGATGCCTTTATGGGCCGTCACAATTCGCATTTCGGTGGGTTCGCCAACGATTACTCCTAGGGGCTCCGGTATTTCCTGCTTGATCAGATTGATTAAACTCTGAGTCCCTAGGCAGCCGACTTCTTCATCATAGGATAAGGCGAGGTGAATAGGTCGTTTAAGCGCTCGCATCTCAGGTACTAATGATAAGGCGATCGCACAAAAGGACTTCATGTCTGATGTCCCTCGACCGTAGAGTCGGCCTTCTCGTTGATTCAAACGAAACGGGTCACTGTGCCAATCCTGTCCATCAACGGGAACCACATCGGTGTGTCCAGATAATACGATACCCCCGCCAATATTTGGGCCAATGGTTGCAACCAGGTTAGCCTTATTTCCGCAATCGCTATGAATTAATTGGCTTTCGATCCCATGCGATTCAAGATAATTCGAGACGAAATTGATTAGCTCTAGGTTGGAGTCTCGAGACACGGTTGGGATTTCTATGAGCTCTTTTATCAGCTTCAATTGGGGATCAAGTTGAGTTGCCATAGAGATGCTTAATGTTCGGTGAGAATTAGCAATTAAGGATATCCCGACTAATTGATTTCTTCGAGAGTTAATTCAGGGCACTAAAGACTGGACGATGAAGCGTGTTTTGGCAGAATAGGGTTTTTCGAGTTGGGAGTTCGGCTCAGTGATAAGCGTTACCTTACCTGATGGTTCGATAAAAGAACTGGATTCCGGTTCCAATGGCTTTGATTTGGCTGAATCGATAGGCCCTGGCTTGGCTAAATCAGCTATCGCAATGACGGTTGATCAGGAGCAAAGGGATTTATGTGATCCACTGGCCGACGGTGATTTGGTTTCCATAATTACGGTCGACAGTGAAGACGGGCTGGAAATCATGCGACATACGCTAGCTGCTCAGGTGTTGGCGAGCGCCGTAAAGAATTTATATCCCTCCAGTAAATTAGCGATAGGACCAACGATAGAAAACGGTTTCTATTATGACGTGCTGTTTGAAGAAGCTATCTCTTCAGATGATCTTGCGTCCATAGAGGACGAAATGAGGCGGATCATTAAGACTCAGTCAAAAATAGAAAAGAGCTATAACGGTAAGCAAGAAGCTGTTTCGAAATTCTTGGACCTGTCAGAGTCTTATAAGGCTGAAATTGTTCAAGACTCTGATCAACAGGATAATTTTCAGATTTATGAACAAATGGACTCCGGCTTCATAGACTTGTGTCGTGGCCCACACCTTCCTTCTCTATCGCATGTAGGAGAATTTAAGTTAACTAATATTTCGGGAGCTTATTGGAAGGGGGACTCACAAAACCAGATGTTGACACGCATCTATGGTACTGCATGGAAGAATAAGAAAGATCTGAAGGCTTACCTTACTCGTCTGGAAGAAGCAGAAAAGAGAGATCATCGTAGACTTGGCAGAGAGATGGACTTGTTTCACCTTCAAGAGGAAGGGCCCGGCGCGGTTTTCTGGCACCCCAAAGGCTGGACTATGTTCCAGCAACTAATCGATTACATGCGACTGAAACAGAACGCTGCTGGCTACCAGGAGGTCAATACACCAGAGATCCTGGATCGCACTTTGTGGGATAAGTCAGGTCACCTTGAGAAATTCGGTGAAAATATGTACCTGACGCAGACGCCAGACGACCGGGTTTTTGCTATCAAGCCAATGAACTGCCCGGGGCACGTTCAGATATTCAAGCAGGGCATAAAAAGTTACAGAGATCTCCCTTTGTACCTTGCGGAGTTTGGTAAGGTGCATCGATACGAGCCCTCAGGGGCGCTGCATGGATTGATGAGGGTCCGCGCCTTCACTCAGGACGATGCACATATTTTTTGTACAGAAGAACAAATCACCGAAGAGTGCGTCAAAGTTACTCGGTTGGTGCTTGATATCTACAAGGACTTCGGGTTTGAAGATGTCATCGTGAAATTTTCAGATCGCCCCGAAAAGCGGGTTGGGTCGGATGAGATATGGGATCGTTCTGAAGCTGCCCTTAAAATTGCTGTCGAGGCAGCGGGCTTGGATTACAAGCTTAACCCGGGGGAGGGGGCGTTTTACGGCCCTAAGCTCGAGTTTGTGCTGAGAGATGCGATAGGAAGGGACTGGCAATGCGGTACGATTCAGGTCGATCTTAATTTGCCGGAGCGCCTCGGCGCTACGTTTGTAGATTCGGATGGAGAACGAAGGGAACCGGTGATGATTCATCGAGCCTTGTTTGGCTCTGTAGAACGATTTTGTGGCATATTAATAGAGCATTTTGCGGGACGCCTTCCATTCTGGTTATCACCGACCCAAATTATGATAGCGTCGATCACCGACGAGGCTAACGATTACGCGCGGGTGGTAAAGGATCGCCTGCAGGAATTGGGGTTACGGGTGGAGCTTGATCTGAGGAATGAGAAAATTTCTTATAAGGTGCGTGAACATAGCGTCACTAAGATTCCTGCCATTTTGGTGGTTGGGAAGCGGGAGGCCGAAGAGTCTACAGTAGCGGTTAGACGGTTAGGCGGTAAAGAACAGGACATGATGTCGCTAGACGAGGCTGCGCTCCGGTTCAAAGAAGAAGGTCGTTCTCCCCTAGAGATTGCTGGCTGATTAAAATATTTTAGAATTGGTACTCCAGGCCTGCTAACACGGTGCGCCCTGTTGCTCGATAGCTGAACACCTCTGAATATCGGTCGTTCAATAGATTTTTAATTCTGAGGTGAGCTTTGAACCGCTTGCTAAATGTGTGGTTTAGCGTGGTGTTAACTAAAACGTACGAGTCAAGCGTGACTCGGGTGATTGGGGTGCTAGCAATAAATTCGAGATCTTCTTGTTCCCCGTTTAGACTGATGTTGATATTAAAGTGAGTCAATTCATTATTGAATTGGTAGCTCGCGCTGAAATGACCGGTGTTTTTGGGCCTCCTTACCTCAGTTAGGCGAGAACCATCCTTTGACTTTAAGTAGGTGTATGACGCTGCTAAATGCCACTTTTGGTTAAAAGAGGTTTGAGCGGATAGCTCTAAGCCAAAACGAGTGCTTTTCTGGGCATCATTTTGCGAGGAGCTCATGAACGTGGTGGGATCGAAAATGGCGATGATTTCATCCTTCAGGTCCGCTCGGAAAACGGTTAGATCTAGAAGTGCCTGGTTGTTAAGAAAAGATTGTTCCACGCCAAGGTCATAGCTCACCGACTTTTCGGGCTCAAGATTCGGGTTTCCCTCGAAATTGGAAGGGGCGTAGCCAAATAACTCGATGAAACTTGGATTAGTCGAACCAGTCGCGATACTCCCGTGGAAGCGTGAGCTCAAATTATCCAGTAGTTGTGACGCTGACACTTTGAATGATTGTTCGTCTTTGAAGCGCGAGTTTTGATCGTGTCTCGCACTAAAATTAAAATGTGTTTTTGTGGAAGGTGATAAGCGATACATGACGCTGAAGCCTGACTGTCTGAGACTCTCGTCGTAATTTGCAGCAAGATAGCTGGCAGACCGATTTTTGAACTTGAGTTTTTCGTGCTGCATGGAAGCTGACAGAACATGTTCACTATTACCCGACCACTTATTGCTCAGGAGCCAGTCGATGCTGTCCCGCGCACCAGCGTTGGCTAGAGCGTAAAGACTGTCCTGATAGAAACGCGAGTTGGTTCTTGTGCTCCCTAGTTTAAGGGTACTACTAATCGGCTTGTTGATGCTCTTATAGGAAAGAGCTAAAGCGTTGTATTTTTGGGAGGTTTTACTCCAGTCTTTTCCGTCAATAACAAGGCCCTGCGTTTCTGTTGGAGGGAAAGCAAAATCCTGAGGGTCAGTTTCTACTCGGTTGCTCGATCGACGAGCTTGTAGCGTTACGTCCAACTCTCGTGTCAGTTCAAAACCAAATTTCAGCAGCTCCGTTTGGTTTTCGTAACCATCGTCCTCACTTCCCATCAGCGAGGTGTTTGTGCCGTTGGTTGTGTATTTGGAGATATTTGCAAGAGCGTAGTGACGTTCTCCTTTAGCATTCAAGTTTAGTAAATACTGGCTGGTTTGGTTGTTTCCGGCCGCGATAGAAGCCTTTCCGGAAAAGCCCGGCTGATTAGGTTTGCTGGTGATGAAATTAATAACGCCGCCAATCGTGTCGCTTCCGTAGAGTGCTGTTTGCGCTCCGCGTACAACCTCAATTTGGTCAATATCAAAGGTCATCAGGTCTGCGAAGTTGAACTCTGAACCGATGGCAGGATCGTTTGCGTTAAAACCATCGATGAGGACGAGTGTGTGGTTTGCTTCGGCGCCTCTTATCCGGATCTGGCTTGTGCTCCCGATCGGTCCAGACTGACTGACAGATAAACCTGGAATTTGTCTCATGGCGTCTGTTGCGAAATCTAAGCCCTGCTTCTCTATTCGGTCTCTTAAGATGACTGAGATCGAGTTTCCGGTGTGCTGGAGTTGTTGTGCACTGCGATCGGCCGTGACTACAATCTCTTCACGGATTTGCTCTGCTTCAGAAAGGGCGTCGGGATTTTCAGCTGTCCACGATAAGGGCGCGATCAACAAAAACGAAAAAGCGATCGCTCGGTATACGAATAAACTCATATCTACTTACTCTGTGCCTGAATCAACGGTCCTCGGTTGATCATGAATGGACATCGGTCAGTCGGTCTTCGGGCTGAGGAGATGGTCTTAAAAGTCTAGACCCGATCTAGGAAAGCCTTCCCATGCGAACACAGTGGCTTGTTGAAATTTATCCAGATCACTCCAACACCGTTGCGAGGCCAGCATCAGATTAAAACTGATTTCCCGGACACTGAAGGATGTTTCGTAAGAGTTTAGAGTTTATATCTTCGATTGCCAACATGGTGTGAAACTTACGCTTAAACGAAGGTGGTCCAGTTCTCAACAGGCTCGCGATCGGTGACCAAACTGTTAACCGGGGCTTCTGGATTTGCGTGTCCTACTGCGACTCCGCAGAAAAGCATGAGTTCTTCAGGTGCTTGAACAAAGCTAGCAACCGTTTCGGCCTTGGATGCCCAGGCCTCTTGAGGACAGGTATCGAGTCCTTCTTCCTGTGCTAGAAGCATGAAACTTTGTAAATACATTCCGAGATCGGACCACTGAGGGGGCCCCATAATTCGGTCTACAAAACAAAATATTGCAGCTGGAGCTCCAAAAAAATCATAATTGCGAGCTAAATGCGCAAACCTAGCAGGTTTATCTTCTCTTGGAATATCCAAGAGCGCGTACATGTCTTCTCCGCACTTGAATCGAGAAGAACGATAGGGCTCTTTGAGATTGGCCGGATAAATGTCGTAAGCCGGTTTTTCCGGTTCAGTCCGGTTGGAGCAATATTCTCTGAAATTCGTCATGGATTGCTCATTGATAACGTAGATTCGCCAGGGCTGAAGATTCCCACCTGAAGGAGCACGCGCCGCCTTGTGCAGTAAATCCTTGATAGTGTCGTTTGAAACGGGTGTATCTAAAAAGTTCCGAATGGTTTTTCTGGCAACCATTGCATCTCTGACATCCATTTGTTTCTCCAGCAGTCTGTTGTTCGTGATGAGTCTATCGTAGTTTACTGCGATGGTGAGGGTTGTATTTGGAGATTTTCTGTTTATAGACCGATCAGTTGAAAGAATTAAGCTCTATAATGCAGCCTTGGAAAAGCGGGGTTTGCTTTTCTTGCGGCAATTGGACGCGTTAAGCCGATTGGTGTTATTTGAATTGTTTATTAGAAAGTCATGGATTTAGAGCAATCTGAAGATAAAGCTTCTCTTAGAGATCTTTGGGTCATAACCAAAGGACAGAGAGTCAAATACCTTTTGGCGATTTTAGCCATGGCGATTACTAATGCGTGTATGTTTTCGGCGCCCATAGTCGGAGGCCACGCGATAGATGTAATCACGTTACAGAACTTTGAATACGCTGATCAGTTTTTGCTGTCGCTTGGCCAATATCTATTTGGTGAGGTGTCTTTCATCGGGTATCTCTGGATAGCAGCGTCAGTAGGTTTAATCATCACTGCCTTTGGTGGTTTGTTTCTTTACGCTCGGGGTCGCCTTGCGGCACTGGCATCGGAATCGATTGCAAGAGGCGTCAGAGAAAAGCTGTATGAAAAATTACAGGACGTTAAGTTAAGTTTTTATGACGGCGAAGATACGGGCGATCTGGTGCAACGCTGTTCTAGTGATTTGGAAACTCTTCGCGTTTTCTTGGCAAGTGACATCATTGAGATCGGACGAGCGATCATGCTGATTATTTGTGTATTGCCGGTTCTTTTCATAATCCATGTGCCCTTGGCCTTGTGGTCGATATGTTTGATGCCTTTTTTGGTGATTGGGGCATACGTTTTTTTTAGTCGCGTAAAAGACGTTTTTTTGCTGACGGACGAATCGGAAGGAGCAATGACGGCGACTCTCCAGGAAAACCTCACGGGTATTCGTGTTGTTAGAGCCTTTGCGAGACAGGACCATGAAATAAACAAGTTTGGTAACCGAAATGCAGTTTTTAGAGATAACAACAGACGTCTCATTAAATTAATGGGAATCTACTGGCCGGTATCGGACATGATCGCGATGTCACAGATTGGCATCGTGCTTTTTGCAGGCGCACATTATGTGATGCAGGGTTCATTAACGATTGGTGACCTCTTTATCTTTTTGACTTGCGAGGGGATGGTTATCTGGCCGGTTAGGCAGCTCGGTAGGGTGTTAACTGATTCTGGGAAGGCTGTGATATCGCTGGGTCGAATCGATCATATTCGAAGAGCTGAAACTGAAGAGTCCGGCTTTGTTCCTTCTACTGGTCGAGCGCTGGGAGGTATTCGAGCCAAAAATTTGAGCTTTGCCTTTGACGATGGAAAACAGATTCTGGATGGTTTTTCGATTGATATAAAACCAGGCGAAACGTTGGGAATAGTTGGTCCCCCTGGTTCGGGGAAGACGAGCCTGATTAGGTGCCTGCTTAAGCTGTATCCGTATCAATCGGGCTCGCTTGAGATAGATGGTCAAGAGGTCGCGACACTAAATCGTCACTGGTTAAGAAGGCAGATCGGTGTGGTGCTTCAGGATCCGTTTCTATACTCCCGAACACTTCGAGAGAACTTGTCCGTAGGTCGTGCGAAGGCTAGTCAGGCAGAGATCGAGCAGGCGAGCAGAGAGGCCGCGATTTACGAGTCAATAATGGAGTTTCCTGAAGGGTTCGATCAGCGAGTCGGAGAACGAGGGGTTACTTTATCCGGGGGACAGAGGCAGCGATTGGCGCTTGCCAGGGCTTTGCTTAAAGATTCTCCGGTGTTGGTGTTGGATGATTCTCTGTCAGCGATAGACACCAAGACAGAACAACTGATTTTAAAAGCGCTGCAGAAGCGGAAAGGCCGTCAGACTACGCTAGTGATAGCGCACCGTTTAAGTTCTCTTGCTTATGTAGATCGAATCGCCGTGATCGATCGAGGCCGCTTGGTTCAGCTGGGAAGCCATGAAGAGCTTTCCGTTGCTCCTGGGTTATATCGTCGGTTGTGCCAAATTCAAGGTGCTCTGGATGATCAGATACGATCGGATGTCGAGCAATATGGTACCCAGAGCGACACACAGTCATGAGTGAAGTGTTTGATGATGAAAACTATGATGATGGTTTTGATGATCACAAACTGTCAAAACGGCTAAACGTTGAATTATGGAAAAAGCTCTTTGTTTATGCGAGTCGGTATCCAACCGATTTAAAGTGGCTCGGGGCAACGGCATTCATTACTGCGTTATGTGAAGTTACTTATCCTCTTCTGACCAAAGGAGTGATTGATTCGGTAGATGGCTACTTGAAGACGGGCTTGGAGCCAGATCTATTTTTTTGGGGTCTGGGTTATTTGGGTTGTACTGTTTTGCTGGCTATGTCCGTGGGCATTTTTATATGGCGTGCAGGGTCCATACGCACTTCGGTAGCGCATGATATTCGTCGTGATGGTTTTGAAAACTTGCAGCGACTGTCTTTTTCTTACTTCGACTATAGGCCCGTAGGCTGGCTTATGGCCAGAATGACTTCAGATTGTGAGCGACTTTCAAATATTCTGGCCTGGGGCTTCCTGGATTTAGTGTGGGGCTCGACCATGATGCTGGGTATTGCGTTAGCCATGTTTATTATGGATTGGAAGTTAGCTCTATTAGTGTTCTCGATATTGCCGTTTCTTGCCTGGGTCTCTTCGAAGTTTCAAAAAAGCATCCTGACCAGTGCGAGAGCTGTCAGGGCGACAAACTCACGTATTACTGGGAACTTCAACGAAGGGATTATGGGGGTTCAGACGACCAAGGCCTTTGTGCGAGAGGCGGAAAATCAGGAAGAATTCGGAGAACTAGCCGAATCCATGTACCACTCCTCGGTGAGCAATATGACTCTGGCAGCAATTTACCTACCCATTGTGGTAACTCTGGCGAGTCTGGCCACTGGGCTGGCTCTTGCGGTGGGTGGAATGGACACTTTTGCTGGAATCATCCCTGTCAGTACTTTAATTGCGTTTATGGCCTACACGAGACATTTTTTTGATCCAATTGAAACACTAGGACACTGGTTTGCTGAAATGCAAATGGCGCAAGCCTCTGCCGAACGGATACTGAGTTTGATAGGCGCTGAGCCTGAAATCAAAGATTCAAATTCAGTGCTTCGAGCCATAGAAGTTCAAAAAGATCGTAAGACTGCAAACAGGGTGTGGGCAGAAGATGGTGGGAGCGCGGAAATTCGAGCGATAGAGCTGAATTCGGTGAGCTTCGCCTATGATCCCAAGAAACCGGTTTTAAATAAAGTAAGCCTTAAAGCTCAGCGAGACGAGGTGATCGCTGTGGTTGGTCCGACGGGGGGCGGTAAAAGTACTCTGGTAAATATTATCAGTCGGTTCTATCAGCCTACCTCTGGTGAGGTGCTCATCGATGGGGTTGATTATAAAAACCGGAGTTTACGTTGGTTGCAATCAAACATCGGAATTGTCTTACAAAATGCTCATGTATTTGCTGGTTCTATTCTGGAGAACATCCGTTATGGAAGACTGGATGCCTCTGATGAAGAGGTGGAGCAAGCGGCGCGGCTGGTTGGCGCGGACGAGTTCATCAAAAAAATGCCTGAAGGTTATCAATCCGATGCGGGCGAGTCGGGAGGGTTTTTGTCGGCTGGGCAGAAGCAACTCATTTCTTTTGCGCGCGCAATTCTTTCTGATCCCCAGGTGCTGGTGATGGATGAGGCTACCTCATCCGTTGACACTGAAACCGAGCAGGTGATCCAGCAAGGACTGCGTCGAGTGCTAGAAGGGCGCATCGCGTTCATTATCGCCCATCGCTTGTCGACGATCCGTAATGCGACACGGATCATCGTGATAGATCATGGCTCCATCATTGAAGAAGGATCTCATGAGGCTCTTATGAATCGACAAGGGCATTATCATGAGCTTTATCGCCAGCAAAGTCGGCAAGAGGCGAGCCGTCAGTTAAAGTAGATGCTCTTTTTTCGATGATTTTCGTCTTTTAGCAACCGTATAACCATAGATTAAGTCGTTCTTAGAGATTTTCTATTAGGACTTATATAGTGCCCAGCTCTTCTGGTGTCGGAGATTGGGAGGTCTCTGGCTTATCTAGGCTTTGCACTAGAACCAGTGTGTTTCCAGTGCTAAAGGAAAAAATATGAAAGACGAAACCATCGCCATCCACGCGGGATACGAGACCGACCCCACAACAAAATCAGTTGCTGTGCCGATTCATCAGACTGTTGCCTACGAATTTGACGATGCTCAGCATGGTGCGGATCTATTCAATCTTGCCGTGCCAGGCAATATCTACAGTCGAATCATGAATCCCACCTGTGATGTTTTGGAACAGCGGGTGGCTTCTTTGGAAAGTGGGGTTGGTGGGTTGGCAGTCTCTGCTGGAAGTGCTGCTATAAATTATTCTATTTTGAATATAGCCAGCGCTGGGGATAACATCGTTACAGTACCTCAGCTCTATGGTGGTACCTATACCTTGTTTGCGCACATGTTGCCTCAGCAAGGCATTGAAGTGCGATTTGCTGAAGACGATTCCGCTGAAAGCATAGAAAAATTGATCGATGATCGGACCAAAGCAATATTCCTTGAGACCATCGGTAACCCTGCTGGAAATATTGTTGACGTCGAAGCCGTAGCTAAAATGGCCAGATCAAAGGGGGTTGCCACGGTTGCCGACAACACAGTTGCGACACCGTCTTTACTAAAACCGATTGATTATGGTATCGATATAGTCGTCCACTCTTTGACTAAATACATGGGCGGGCATGGAACGACTTTAGGTGGCGTGATCGTGGATTCGGGTAATTTCCCATGGAGTGAACAAGCTGAGCGTTATCCCGGGCTTAATCGACCAGAGCCGAGTTATCACGGAGTGATATATACCGAGGCGTTGGGAGCGGCAGCCTATATAGGAAGAGCTAGGACTGTTCCTCTTCGAAATACAGGATCTGCTTTGTCTGCCTTCAATGCATTTCAGCTCCTTCAGGGTATAGAAACTTTGCCGCTTCGGATGGAGAGACATTGCGATAACGCGTTGACTGTTGCCAATCATCTAAAAAGCCATTCTCAGGTAGACTGGGTGAGTTACGCAGGACTAGAAGACCACGAGCATCATCACCTCGCCCAGAAATATATGGGAGGGAAGGCCTCGGGTATTCTGACCTTTGGGGTTAAAGGAGGCTTTGATGCAGGCGTGACATTTTACGATAAGCTGAAGTTGTTCAAGCGACTCGTTAACATCGGAGACGCGAAATCTCTAGCTTGCCACCCTGCCTCAACCACGCACCGGCAGCTGACCGAAGAGGAACAACGATCTGTCGGCGTGTCTGCAGAAACGATCCGGTTGTCCGTTGGTATAGAGCATATAGACGATATCCTTGAGGATCTTGACCAAGCGCTGAGCTAATAAGTAAATGAGAACTGTGCTTGGTCCTGAGTAGATTTGTGGCATACAGCCAGGTTTATCTGGATGTTCTTGATGAATTGTTAATGCTAAATTAGCGTCAGTTTTAAGGCTAATTGGAATGCTTAACATGAAAAAGATCATCTTGAGTGTGGTGAGTTTGGTTGTTCTCATTGCCGTTGCTGTCTATTGGTATGTCTCTCGCTTTGATTTTGACCGAGATCCTCCGGTTGCGGTAACTGACACTAAGAGAGAAACGCTCTCAGGGCCCATCATTGGCTTTCAAGATAGAGGTGTTGATGTCTGGTTGGGCGTTCCATTTGCCAGTCCTCCTGAGGGTGATTTGAGGTGGCGAGCTCCACGCCCACCTGTTCCATGGTCTGATACAAAGCAGGTTTTGGATTATGGGCCTGAGTGTCCCCAGAATATGATGGGCTTGTCAGGTCAGGAAGATTGTTTGTATCTTAATGTTTGGAGTCCCTCAGAAAGCTCTGCCCCCTTGCCGGTCATGTTTTTTATCCACGGAGGAGGGAATCATATGGGTAGCGCGAATGCCGGTGGTCTTTATGATGGGCAGAGATTTGCGTCGAGTCATGAGGTTGTGGTGGTCTCAATTAATTATCGTTTGGGGCCTCTGGGCTGGTTTTCTCACCCCAGTCTTACTGTTGAAGAAGCAGACGAATTTTCTCAAAAGGATAACTCTGGTAACTACGGTACCTTGGATATCTTGGCGGCTTTAGAGTGGGTCAGGGGAAACATTGAGAATTTTGGTGGAGACCCAGACAATGTCACCATTTTTGGTGAGTCTGCGGGCGCGTTTAATGTTTTGTCGCTGATGATTTCGCCCCTTGCAGAAGGTCTTTATCACAAGGCCATCTCTCAAAGCGGCGGAATTCGCATTATTCCAATGGACGTCGCTCAAAATTATCATGATGAAGGGTCAGGTCATCCCTTAAGTGCTCGCGAGTTAACCAGCCGGATGCTCCTAAAAGCGGGGCTTGCGGTGAATCAGGAGGATGCTCAAGGAGTCCAGCAGATGATGTCAGAGGGTGCTATTCGAAAATTTCTGCTCAACCAGTCTGCAGAATCGATATTATTAGCACAGTCTGCATCAGAGTCAGGCGCGAGCGATACCGACAATGAGAGTAGTATTCCCGAACCTTTTGTGTTGTGGGGCGCGACTGGCATGTTGTCTCCAACGCTTCTGGGTGACGGTTATGTGTTGCCTAAAGGTGCTCAGATACTAGAGTTGCTGTCAGACCCTGCGCGGTTTAATGCTGGACCTGTCATCCTAGGCAGTAATAGAGATGAAGCGAAATTATTTATGATGATGGACCCGCATTTCACGCGACGAGTTTGGGGTGTGCCGGTCTTAACCAAGAACGAAGACGACTATGCCAGGTTGACTGATTATGGGTCATTGATGTGGAAGGCTGATGCGGTTGACGAGTTGGCGATAGTTTTGAGCCAGACTCAGGAAGAAGAGGTATTTGCCTATCGTTTTGATTGGGATGATCTCAATAGTTTACTAACATTGGATTTACACAATTTGCTAGGCGCGGCGCACGCGCTGGAGTTGCCGTTTGTGTTTGGCAACTTAGGTCTTCTTGAGACGGCGCTATTGCTTGATGATGATCAGGCGGCTCGCGAGTTGTCTGATCGGATGATGTCTTATTGGGCCGAGTTTGCGTACTCAGGTAACCCCGCACGTGGTAAAGATGGGAGTTTGGCCGAGTGGACCGCTTGGACAAACGAGCCCGAGTCAGAAAAATTGATGCTGTTGGACAGTGGTGTCGGCATGGGTAACAGGATGGTATCTACCTTGCTGACCTACGAAGACATTGCGGAACAACTCGCTTCCGATGAGCGTTTTGATCCAGAAGCGAGATGTAAATTGGCTCGACGAATGTTTGAGCCTGAACTTTCCAACGGTTTGTGTATCGACAATTAGATTGTTTTATTTGTAGGGAGGAAATCATGTCCAGCATAAGAGCTGAAGAGGGTCCCGTGGCGGTTACGGGGGCATCAGGTTACGTCGGAGCGCACGTCGTGGCCGTACTGTTAAGAAGAGGATATCAGGTAAAAGCTTGTGTAACGGACATGACTAATCCTGATAAGACCGAACATCTTTTATCGATGAATGAAGAAGGTCTAAAGGGGTCTGTTGAGCTGTTTTATCAAGCGGTCTAAACACTCTAAGTATGAGAGGTAATGATATGATTGGAACAATCGTACAATTTATTAAACAAGATGGTAGTAGTCAGCAGACAATGAGTATTGACCAACCTCCCCGGGTTGTAATTGATGCAATTAGGCACGGCACACCAAAATTTGTACGAGATCAGCTAACATCAGGCACTGTTGAAACTATTGATATTTTGAGGACAGAATTAAATGAGGAAAAACATCCACAAGGCAAGGGTGAGAGGGTTGAAACCATACTCGTGAATACCCTGGAATGGTTGAAATGACAGAATGTACTAAATTTAATGCACAAATACATTTGTGTTGGATATCTGGACAAGCAATCGAATCCTCTGATTTTTTGGGAATGTAGAGGGGCTTGGAGTTGATGATTATCTCAAGCACCACAAGAAGCGAATTATTGCTGAAGAGCAAAGCAAGATGAAGGACGCAACGATCCTCAAGACCGGTATCATCGGGGCCGCGATCGCCGCGATCTGCTGCGCCACGCCGGTGCTTGTCATTGCCCTCGGCGCGGTCGGCCTTTCGGCGTGGATTGGCGGTCTCGACTATGTGCTGCTGCCCGCGCTCGTCCTCTTCCTCGGCGTGGCGGCCTACGGCCTGTGGCGGCAGAGCCGCGCGGCGGCTTGCTGCGATAGGGACGATGTCCAGACGATTAATTTTCAGAGAGATAAATAACCTTCATGTCCGACGGATTTGAGTTCGACCTCATCGTCATCGGCGCGGGAACGGGCGGCAACGGCGTGGCGCGCATGGCCGCCGCCGAGGGCTGGAAGGTCGCCATCGTCGACCGGCTTCCCTACGGCGGCACCTGCGCGCTCAGGGGGTGCGATCCCAAGAAGATGCTGGTCGGCGTGACCGAAGGCGTCGAACGGGCGCGGGCGATGGACGGCAAGGGGCTGATCGCCGAGCCCCGGATCGACTGG
>CAJWGQ010000026.1 GCA_913041025.1 uncultured Gammaproteobacteria bacterium
CGGCCACCAAGACACCAACCCCAACCATTATGAAACCTTGCACGCCGTCGGTGAGAATATCGGCATGAGCTCCTCCCAACACCACATAAATGAGCAGAACAACGGACGTTATGATCAAAGCCGCCATCTTTGGAACACCCAGCATGATCTCAAACATGACGATTCCCGAGACAAGCTGACCGGCTAAATAAAAGAATAGCGATAATGAAAAAATAGAAACCAGGATTCGGATCCACGGCGACTGGTATCGAATGCCGAGGTATTCAGGAATCGACCGACTCCCAAATTGATTGCCGCTATTACTTACTAAACGAAGGCACAGGAGCACACCGACGTAGATGCCAATAGGATAAAGGAAAACCGACCAGATCCCGGGCAATCCGGCGTTGTAGACTATTCCAGGAAAACCGACAAAGGTCGCACCACTGGCTGTCGTTGCCGCGAACGCAAAAGCCAAAAACAGAGGCCCATAACCTCCTCGGGCGGTAGCGAATTCGTCCGCATTGGATACTTTTCTATGACCGATAATGCCAAAAGCAATCATTAATCCAACGTAAAACGCGAGAAATACCCACGACCAACCGATAAGACCCATATACCCTCTCCAAGTCTAAGGCTTTCCAATAGCTTATCAGATCAATGACAATTGGCGAGAACCATTCGAATCGGCGATTGTGAACTTATCGCAAGCGAGCTCTGGAATATTATTATAGGCGATGCCTGCTTTTTTCAGACTTCTAAGAAGTCTAGCCCAAATCATATCGGCAATCGGGCCCTCTCCGCGCATACGACTGAACCAACGCGGATCGTTCGTCTTACCAGCTCTGATACTCCGAATAGCTGACATGACCCTCGCTCGTTTTAGCGGATAATGTAAAGACAGCCACTCTTCAAACAAAGGCCCCACCTCCAAAGGCAATCGCAACATGATTCCTGAACACGATATGGCGCCTACCTCCGCCGCCTGGTCGACTATCTGTTCTATTTCCTCATCATTTATAAAGGGAATGATCGGCGCCACTAAAACACCTACCGGTATGCCTTTTTCTGATAATCTTTTTATTAAGCGCAATCTCGCTTGGGGACTCGCCGTTCTAGGCTCTAGCTGGTTTTTCAACTTCTTCGATAACGTAGTAATACTGATATTTACATTCACTAGGCGTTCAGCCGCAAGCTTCTGCAAAAGATCCAAGTCTCTTTCTACTAACACCCCCTTTGTCACTATCGAAACAGGATGCTTTCGACTAACTAGAAATTCCAGTATTTCCCGAGTCACTCGTAAGTCTTTCTCGCCAGGCTGATAAGGATCGGTATTGGTCCCGAGAGCTATCGGCCTACACACATAATTAGGATTATTAAGCTCCTTTTCCAACAAACTAGTAACACCCGTTTTGTAAAAGATCTGGCTTTCAAAATCTACTCCAGGAGACAAATCCAGGTAGGCATGAGTCGGTCTGGCAAAGCAGTAAACACATCCATGCTCACAACCTTTATAGGGATTAATAGATCGATCAAACCCAATATCGGGAGACTGGTTGCTTATGATGAGAGTCTTTGTTTTATCCCTACGGAATTGAGTTGGCACAATCTCTCTTTGATCGAAACCTCCTGAAAGAGAATCAGGTTCACGGTCAAGCTCAACTTGATATTTGAGATAGCGACTTGGCGAATTGCTAGAACTCCCCCGAGCAAGATACGGTCCGGTTTTCTTCACGGTAAATAAGATACTGTTTATATATACAGTATTTTACTGTAGCACCTAAAGATAAGATCGACCAGCCATGAACACTCTTAGAACAAAAAAATTAACCACTTTATTCGTTGTTCTTCTGGCCTTTGGACTAAATACCTTCACGGCTTTTGCTGAAGCAAAAAACATCGACCAAGTTCGCCCCGACTGTAAAATCCTGCTCGGAGAAATCGAGAAGCTAAACTTAGTTAAATTTGACGCGACACTTTCGGCACGTATCGATACTGGAGCTACCCTCAGCTCAATACATGCTCGCAATATTCAAATTTATCGGCGAAACACAAATCACTGGGTGAAATTTGAAACAAAGACGGATAACCAAACAATCACTCTAAACGCGCGGCTTCTAAAATACGTTGGCATCAAACAACAAGCAACCAAAGAAGATCAGCTCCGCCCGGTTGTCTTAATGAATATCAAAATAGGGCAACTAGTGGGATCGTACGGATTTTCGCTCAGTAATCGGGAGCATTTAAAGACAAAGGCGTTGATCGGAAGAAATGTCCTCGAACATCAAGCCCTGGTTGATGTCAGTAAACAATTCGTTCAGTCTGAAGAATACGGCAAGCAATCGAATTGTGCACATCTGTAAACCAGGACAAAGTAACAATCGAAAAGCCAGCAAACCCAGCGATGCAGCCGAAAAAGGGAGAACGCAATATGTTAACGATTTGGGGAGGGGCGACAGGCAGAACCATTAGAGCCCATTGGATGGCTCACGAATTAGCACTGGATTACGAGCCTAAACTCATCGGTTCTAGAACCGGCGCAACCCAGTCTGAAGAGTTCGTCGCTCTCAACGTCAAAGAGAAGATCCCCGTATTAGTCGATGGCGACTTTGTACTAACTGAAAGCGCGGCCATCGTGACCTACCTTGGGGATACCTACGGAAAAGATTATGGGCTGGTGCCAGAACCGAATACTAAAGAGCGTGCGAAATATAACGAATGGCTCTCTTATATCCAAATGGAACTCGACGCGCATACCCTATATGTAATGCGAAAACATCGAGATCTCGCAACGATTTACGGAGAGGCTCCTGCCGCAATTGACGCAGCCATTGAGGGTTTTCAAAAACAGGTGCGTTTCGCTGAGAATCATCTAAACAGCAACGAATTTCTAATTAGGGAAAATTTTGGAGCGGCCGATTTAATGCTAACAAGCGTTCTGACTTGGGCTAAAGCCTATGGCATTGAAATCTCTAATAGACTAGCTGAATACGCTAAATCCAACTGTGAAAGGCCCGCCTATCAAAAAGCCGCAGAGCTTAATTTCAGCATCTCACCTGGGGCTTAAAACTAGAGGGTCAATCTCATTTCCAGGTTACCCCGCTCGTATCTGTCATCAGAGTATTCACGAACCTCCCGGAATCCAGCCTGTTCGTATAGTGCAACTGCTGCGGTCAGCACATCATTAGTTACAAGCATAATCTCATTAGCCTCAGCTGACCGAGCAAAGTCGAGGCAGTGCCGCATCAGCATCGAACCATAACCTTTGCCTCGACAATCTGGCCGAACAGCCATTTTAGCTAGCTCAAAACACAGCTCTTGTCGTTCTTCACTCCTGGTTATCGGCACCATGGCAACCGTGCCCACCGGGGTTTCATCTTCCAGTAGAAAAAAGATATTACCGCCTGGTTTAATCGCATAAGCTTCGGGATCATCGAGAGCCTTCCTGTCCTCCTCTTCTACCCGAAAATACTCAGTAATCCATTGATAGTTGAGGCTAGCAAAGTGACATGCAAATCTTGCCTCGTAATCGACAATCTGGACTTCAGGCGGCCTCAACTCATCAACCAATCGATGATCTTCGGATTTTCTTCGAAGGGATAGGTATGTGATAAATCATCGATTTCACGATATTCGACTAATGCTCCAGCTGCCTCAAAGGTATCTTTCGCTTGTCTTGCCATTTCTACCGGAAACATCCAATCCAACGCACCATGCATCAAATATATCGGCAGGCCCTTTAGACGATCCTGATCACTCATCTCAACAAGCATAGGATGAAAGGAAGCAGAACAAGGAGCCAAGTGCGTGAAAGGTGCGTTTGATCTTAATCCAGACACATAACTAAAAGTGCCTCCATCGGACATTCCAGTAAGCAAGATTCGATCTTCGTCGATCGACCAATTCTCAATCGCGTAATCAACCAGCCGATCCAGCACGGCGCTATCACGATCTTCTCCCATCAACGACCATGTCCCGTCCATTGAGGTCGGGCTAATCAACACAAAATTTCGAGTCCTTGAGGTGCGAAGCCATGTCCATAGAAAACTTCGCCCATGACCGCTCCCGCCATGCATACATATGACGAGAGGGACCTTTTCGTTTGAGTAGTACTCAGGCACATAAATGGAAAAACCACCCCTCTCTTCTCTCGTGTTGTTTGCATGCATCACACCAGTCGATTCGCTAGTACCGTCGGCCTCTGCTAATTTTTTAATCAAATCTTGATCGTCTCTTCGATCTACATCCAAATAGAAACGACTGACTGGCGGCAGCATCATGGAAACAGGATACAAAGTCTCAATCGCTTTGGTGCTAAATCCCATCGCTCGGTAAGCTGCCATCGGTGGCTGGCTCTGATTAATCGAACTCAAAAACTCGTTAAAAGACTGCATCGTCAGGTTAGCCGACTCACGAACATGGTCTCTAAATCTCGTCAAGTGCTCAGGCCACTCAATTTCGTCAAAGACGGCAATACCTTGCTTGAGCGGCTCTCTATAGGGCTTAACGGATTCGACAAGCGATACCAAGTTGGGAGGATGCATATGCCGGCCCGCGTAGTTTAGCGCTTCGAGTCCGTTGAGAAGAGGAGGGACCAGAGCGGTCGTCGCATCTAAAAGAGCATCTGTGTCAGCCATCATCAATACTTATTTCGAAGAAACCTCGATCCTAATCAAGTTTGGGAACGGACACAAAGAACAGGCTCCATGTTCAATCCTTTTCTTGTATAGTTGAGAGTGAATCGAGGTAGGTGTTATGCACTCAAAAACGAATTTTGATCGCAGCAAAGAGGATGTTGGCAATGTACAACTTCTGGAACACGTTAACGTAACGGTGCCAGATCAAGGTCTAGCCGCCATGTTTTATGTCACCGGCTTAGGATTCACCAGAGACCCCTATATCGACTTTGGCACGTTCAACATGTGGGTGAATCTGGGTGACCAGCAGTTTCATTTACCCGTCAGCAAACCTCAAGTCGTACGCGGACATGTAGGAGTCGTAGTCCCAGAACTTGAAGGCCTTTTAAAGCGTCTGGGTTTTGCAGAAAAGGCCTTGTCCGAGACCTCGTTTGAATTCAAAGAAGAAGGGGATCACGTTAAGCTGACTTGCCCCTATGGCAACACGATAAAAGCTTATGAACCCGACAAATTTCCAAATATGGATCTCGGCATGCCCTATGTGGAATTCAAGACACCACCAGGCTCAAGCACGGGAATAGCTAAGTTTTATTCTTCCGTCATTGGATGTGCCACCTTAATTGAGTCTGATTCGGTGAGAGTTGCAATGGGCCACAACCAAGAACTGATTTATAGAGAGACAGACGAGCCTCTTCCGGAATACGATGGACATCACATCGCCATTTACGTTTCCAATTTTTCAGGACCACATCAATGGCTGGCGGAAAGAGATCTAATCAGTGAAGAATCTGATCAATTCCAGTACCGATTTCAAAAAATCGTCGATCCCGATTCAGGCGAGTTACTCTACGAAATCGAACATGAAGTGCGGTCTCTCTCTCACCAAATGTATCGTCGTCCATTGGTCAACCGAAACCCAGCCACCAATTTTTTTACTTACCGGCGCGGCAACGAGCAGTTTTCGCCCGCAACATAGGAACTTAAGATGGATTCGCTAACTCAGGGCGATCAGCCCTACTACCTGCCGTTGAAAGACGAAATCAGTGTTTTTGAATCGGCTTATCAAGCCAAACTTCCGGTTTTACTCAAAGGCCCTACCGGTTGCGGCAAAACTCGTTTTGTCGAACATATGACCTGGAAACTTTATCAAGGCAAAGTCGAAGCACCAGACTTATCTCTGATTACCGTAAGCTGTCATGAAGACCTGACCGCAACAGACATGGTAGGCAGATACCTGCTCAAAGGCGATGAAACCGTGTGGAACGATGGACCATTAACCAGGGCCGTGAGAACAGGCGCAATCTGCTACCTTGATGAAATCGTAGAGGCGAGAAAAGATACTACTGTCTTAATTCATTCGTTGACCGATCACCGGAGAATTTTGCCCATCGACAAAACTGGGGAATTGGTCCCAGCTCACGAAGAGTTCTTGCTCGTAATCTCTTATAACCCAGGTTACCAAAGTGTGCTCAAGGATCTCAAACCTAGTACAAGACAGCGCTTTGTGAGTCTCGAATTCGATTATCCCTCGGTGGAGCTTGAGACCTCAATTATAGCCCACGAGGCTCAGATTGAAGACAGCAGTGCAGAAAGGTTAGCCGTGATCGGTGAACGGGTAAGAAACTTAAAACAGCATGGTTTCGAAGAAGGGGTAAGCACCCGCCTGCTTATTTATGCCGGTCAGCTAATGGCGAGAGACATTGAGCCTCGTCGAGCAGCCGAAGCAGCTATTATTAGCGCGGTATCAGATGATTCTACCGTTCAACAAGCGGTGGCAGATATCGTCGACGTCATACTGCCCTGAGGCTTCATGCAACAACTGGCAGACATCGAGGAGTCTCTCACTCTCTTTACTGAGGGTATAGCGGGCAGATACCTCCACATTAAAGCAAGCGAAGAGTTCGTCAGTCATCTGGGCCTCAAGCTCGACCTTTTAGGTGCAGGACAGACCCAAGACACCATCTACTTACCTGATAAGCTCGATGCACCTTCGAGCGGCGCTTATCGGTTTTTGGTGATGGAACAAATCGGGCAGCGCGAGTGCGGGACCTTTCGTTTTCGTTTTGAACGGGCTCTACAACAAGTCGACACCCTTAAGAATCTTTACCATCCTCCCAAAGACCTGACACCCAGGACCGGAGACTACTACCTTTTATTCAATTGTTTTTCTCATCCGTCTCTCGCGTCAGAACTATTTTTTCTACTTGAAAAAGCGAGAGTTATTGGCCATCTCTTGCGTCACTATCCCGGGTTAAAACGCCATATTGATCACTATTTTGACCACACTGATGGAATCACAGGCCCTTCGGAAGACCCTCTCGAAAACGCCAAAAGTTATTTGCAAGGACACGCCTGCGATAATCACTGGAACCTAATCTATGAAGCGATCGACAATCTGAAGCGACACAAAAAATCAGTGTATGACTCGACCTACTACCTTTGTGAGCTGTATGAGCTAGTTGCCTCTTTTTATGTAGTCAACGACACTCAATTATTTGACGAGCAGGAAGAACAACTCGGCGATTGGCTAAATAGAGAACAACGACTCGAGGAATGGGAGGAGGACATGGACAAAGTGGAATCCGCCCTATTTTCTTTCGATCAATTTGAGGGCGATGAGATAGAGGCGGAACTCAGTGAAAACGCCGGCGGCTCGGTAAGAGAAGAAGACCTGGACATCAAATCGTTAGAGGAAGGCCGAGATCAACTAAAAAGAAGAATTGATATGGAGCGGTCCTCTGTTCAGCATGCCATGGGGCCAGATCAATCAGTCTCACGCAGCTTTCGCTATGATGAGTGGGACTATCAGAATCGCACCTATTTAAGACACTGGTGCAGGGTCTTCGAAGAACCCCTAATTCCAAAAGACGAAGAGGAGATCGACGATCTTAACCAGGTGATCCGTGATTACAGACCTCTAGTGCAGAAGCAATTAGAACAAATTCGACCCACAGGACTGCAACGGGTTAAACGCGTTCAAGACGGAGACGAACTGGATCTCAACGCCATCATAGAAGCTCGACAAGACCTTCGAGCAGGCCAGAGTCCAGACGAGCGATTCTATTCACGCAAAGAGCGTATGCACCGGGATGTGTGCGCTGTCTTTCTGGTGGATCTCTCCGCTTCCACTGATGATCCGATCGAAAAAAGTGAACCCAAACCCCTGACCAAAGAAGAACAAGAGATGATCGATAATCTCAGGGACCCATGGGACGCGATCACAGCCGACGAATTGATCGCAGAAGAGCCCAAAAGAAAAATCATCGATGTGCAGAGAGAAGCCATGGTTGTCATGGCATCAGCGCTGGACGCTCTCGGCGACAATTATGGAATTTACGGATTTTCTGGTTATGGAAAGGATTGCGTAGAGCTGTTCGTTGCTAAAGAGCCCGATGATAAATTCACCAATACAACGCTTCGGTCAATCGCGTCTATGAGTCCTAAACGTTCAACGCGCATGGGCCCAGCAATTCGCCACGGCATTACTAAGCTCACCCAATCTGGGCAGGCGATGAAGATTCTCATTATTTTAAGCGATGGATTTCCTCAGGACTGCGATTATGGACCGGAAAGAGGAAACCACGACTACGGGGTAGAAGACACCGCGAAAGCTCTCGAGGAAGCCGAGAGAAAAGGCATTGAAAGTTTCTGCATTACGGTCGATCGATCGGGTCACGATTATTTAAAGCGAATGTGCCCCAATGGACGTTACATGATTATCGAAGAGATGAATGACCTTCCCGACCAGTTAACCAAACTCTACACCCAACTAACTAACCGCTAACCCAGACTTGTCAGCAAGTTAGTTCTGTACTGAAAGTATCAGTATAAGCACAAACAAAACGACGCCTCCTATGGGCAACATGGCGCTCGACCATGCACCAGGTTCGGCCTCAGGCGCATCTTTTCTCCATCGCAGCCATTGCGGGATAAGGAAAGCCAGGAAACCAACAAGCACTAAAGCCCATAATATTTTTGTCCAGTCCATTTTTACTCCAAAAAAAAGCCCAGCAATGGCTGGGCTTTCTCATTCTCAACTATTCATTAATCCTCAGACATAATCCCCAAAATCGCCAGCAAATGAATGAAGATATTAAAAATACTCAAATACATTCCGAAAGTGGCCATGATGTAATTGGTCTCTCCACCTCGAACAATGCGAGAGGTGTCGATCAGAATGAAGGCGCTCATCACAAGTATCACCATTCCGGATATGACAAGCTGCAGAAATGGCATATTCAAGAAAATATTCACCACCATCAACACAATTGCGGTTATGAGCGCGCCCAAGACCATTCCCGTCATGAAACTGAAATCTTTCTTTGTATTCACGGCATAAAAAGAAAGACCAACAAAGATAGCAGCGGTGCCACCTAATGCGGTCAGAACGACTTGAGGACCGTTGGATAACCCCAGGTAACTATTCAACATCGGACCGATGGCAAAGCCCAACATACCTGTGATTAAGAACACCACTCCGATGCCCGCTGCGCTGTTAGCTGTCTTGGGCAAGACAAACATGCCTAAAACCATCGCCCCGATCATAGTGAACAGAGGCATCATGCCACCAATGCCCAAGCTCATTGAAAAGAGGGCTGTTAACGCGCTAAAGCCTAGTGTTGCTGACAGCAGCAAATACGTATTCTTTAAAACCTTGTTCGTCTCCAGAACCGACAGTTCTGCAGCTGAAACCGATCTCATATCAATCGCCATAGTCTCTTTACCATTCCAAAGTAATTTAGGTATATATTGATGATTATGGCTAAAATTACAAGCCCTAAAGAGTCTGAACTTTTAGACAGTCAAAACGCTTAGAACATTGAATAAACTCGAATACTGGTCGGCCGTTTCTTCCCATCAACAGCGGCGTAATGCTCTTGAAGAAAGTCTGGTGTTAACGGCCGTCAACATTGAAAACGAACTCAGAAATAATGGCAAACAATGGCTTGTCATGGTTAATCAGGAACAGCTGGAAGACGCCAAAACGCAGCTAAAAGACTTTCACCTCGAAAATACCCCTTCTACAGAAAAGGCAGTCGAGGCGGTTGTGGTAGATAACGGCTGGCTTGGCGTTCTCGGTTTTCTAGCTGTGATCTGGTTAATGCCTACTCTCGAAGCGTTGACCTCCGTGCAGTTGCTCCAGTCTGGCGCGTTGACTCACGAAGGAATCATACAAGGCGAATGGTACAGAGCCATCACCGCATTAACACTCCACGGCGATATCGCGCATATAGTCGCCAACTCATTCTTTGGCGCACTATTTGGTTTATTTGTCGGGCGCCACATGGGTTCAGGTTTCGGATGGCTGGTTGTGCTCATTTGTGCAGCAGCGGCCAACCTCGCCAACGGATTGCTCTTGGGCACAAACTATCGCTCTATCGGCTCATCTACGGCTTGTTTTGCTGCCTTGGGTCTTATTCCAGCTTTTAGCTGGCGCAGTGGGTACTTTAAAGGAACCGGTTGGAAGAAGGGGTTTGCCCCTATTTTTGGCGCCATCGCCATGTTCGCCTTTACAGGCGTCTCCGATCAAGCAAACACAGATGTTATGGCCCACATCCTTGGTTTCCTATCTGGTTTGCTGGCCGGATTTGTGATTCCTAAAAGCCGTATAGATAGATTATCCCTATCAGATCAACAGCGAGCAGGCATCTTTACTTTAATTCTCATTTTAGTGAGTTGGCTGTCTGCGATGCCATGAAGCACAGTACCTAGATTTTTCTCAACAGGTCGACTCGATTAGGGGTTTCAAAATAAAAGGGACTCTTGTCATCTTTTGACCTAAAACCTTCAAACCGGTCTCTTACCCTGTTGACCAACTCTTTATCAGATTGATGCTCCTGATAAGTCGCATTCATGATGGCTTGTTGAAACTGCTTGAAAGACTCCATTCGAACCGGGCTGAGATAGAAATACTCTTCTTCGAGGCGAAAGAGACCAGAGGAAACTGATTCACCAATCGACTCAAAAGCAGCCTTTCGAACCGCCTCTTCATCATGAAACATGCGGATGACCTCATTCAAATCGCCCTGAAATACAGGCTCTGAAAGGTACGCCAATCCTCCCTCCTTCAGTACTCGATGGATCTCCCTCAGGGATTGTCTCATCATGGCTCCAGGGACATGGTGAAGTGACTTCAGCATGATGACGACATCAAAAGCTTGGGAATCGTAGGGTATCTGTTGCGCGCCAAAGGATTCAAATTTCACTTTTTTAACTTGTTTGCCGAGATTTTTGCTGTGAGCGACTGCGTCGATCTCCGCCGCAACGATGGATTCAACATCGGTATAAAGCGCAATTTGTTCGGTCCGGATTGCCGCGCCGCAACCAATTTCGAGCACCATTGCTCGAGAAAAATCGATCTTCTCACGCATGACATCAAGTTCATCACGCAATGGCTGCCTAGAGGGTCCGACCAGTCTCACTTCCAATCCGAATCATTTGCTTTGTTACTAAGATTGGACTATACCCTGAAAGGAAGAAATGGTCTTCGGTGTACACTATGAACAATTCGACGGCTGATATGAAAGCGCCCTTCCAGCTTTGGCAAAAGTCAGGAGCAATCCTTTGCCTCTTGCTAAGCTTCGGCTGGATCAACGCAGCTCAAACAACAAACATCGAAAAGCCAGGAGCCCATCGAGATAGCCCAGAAGTCTCACTACTACACCCGGAGGAGTTAGTCGATTTAGTCGGACCAATCGCGCTTTTCCCTGATGATCTTCTGGCTCTGACGCTTGAAGCAGCAAGTCATCCTGTACAAATTGTCTCCGCCAACCGAATGAAAAGGAAGAAGCAAAGACAGCAAAAAATTAATACTCAATGGGACGAGTCGGTGGTCGCTCTACTAAATTACCCTGAGGTTCTCGAGATGCTCGATAGAGACATCGAATGGACTGAACGGCTTGGACGAGCTGGAGAAGAGCAATCCGACGAGCTGATGCAAGCGATAACACAGTTTCGCAATGAGGCTCATCAATCAGGTAATCTTCAAACGGACTCTTATCAAATCGTCTCTGTAGACGACGATCAAGTCACGATTCGCCACAAGAACAAAGAAAAAATATACGTGCCCTATTACGACCACAAAAAGGTCACAAAACGCCAAAGCAGGAACGTGTATCACTACTATCCAAATGCATATCCCGTTTACTACTATCCCTACGAATCAAGTTATCACTTTGATCGACCTTTCTATGGAATCGACTCTGTATTTGGATTGTCCTGGAGCGAATACAGGATCAGCCGTTATTCGCACTCTCATTTCTTACATCCTTATTACGGAGTGACCTACCACCCAAGCCACTTCAGACGTTCACGGATTTTTCCAGGTCTGCAGAAGAAACGTTCGCTTAGTATCAGGAATCGCGAAAGGGACGGATCAAAGTGGAACCAACCAAACGGACATCCTGCATATACATTAGGAGATAAGAATCAGACTTCACGTCAGAAGAGACTTATGGACAGAGAGCGTGCCAGACAGCAAACCAACACCTTGGAATCAGACCAGATCATGCAACCAAGAACTTCGTTTAGGATACTAGATCGTGATCGTCCTCAAAAAAACAATCAAAGCTTAAATAAAAGCGGGGTGGATTCTTTTCGCAGCTTGGGTAAACAAAAAATAATTCGTTATCAGGGGCCTATCGAACATGGGAAAGGCAATCGATTAGAACCAAGTAAATCTGCCAAAACCAATCAAACCCGCTCGCTCAATTAATATTAGAGTAGCCAAGCTATCGCTGACTGATAACGACCCCGGTCCTTTCAAGCGGCGAGCGTTCAATGATCCAAACCGTTAGGTACATGGTCAAACCAGAGAGAGGGCACCAATAAAAAAAGGCCACTTCGTACTCGATCAACAACAACACCACCGCACAGGATGCGGCAAATCCCACCAAAAACGATCGAAATCGACCAACACCAAAACGAGCCAAAAGGATAGTACCAAGCAAAGCACCATAAACGTAATTAGGAAGCTGAAAGGTTAGGTTAAGCAACCCCTCAGCAGAATACCGGTTAAACAATATTGAAACGCCTAGAAAAATCATTCCCCAAAACATCAAACTCAGACGAGCAATCTGCACCGACTGATTCTCCGTAGCCTGCGAATTAATCCATCGCTTGTAGATATGCCGAACAGTCAAGTCTGAGGTCTCAGTCAGAGACGAATCCAGAGTGGAAATGGCAGCAGCAAAAATAGCGGCTATAAAAAGACCCGACAAACCAACGGGCATTTCAGTAATCAGGAAATAAGGGAAAATTCTATCCGGCGATTCTTGAAGAACACCAATAAATTCCCTCGGCAGGGGAGACTCCGCATAAAACAACACCAAAGCCAATCCAACACCCAATATAATCAAATGAACTACATAACAGACCGCGGCCCAGTTGTAGGCTTTTTGCGCGTCAACAGCGGAGCGACAGGCCTTCACTCTTTGCCAAGTCCCCTGCGCTGTAGCCTGGGCGATATTCAACGCAACGCCACCTAACACACCGGCCCAAATCGTGTAACGAATTTCAGGGTCAACTGAAAAATCAAATAACACCAGTTTTGCCTGGCTATCCAGATACAGCAAACCTTCGTATACAGACTGATCCAAATGAAGACCAATAAAAACCAGCATGAATAAAGCGCCCAAACTAAAAAAAATGAACAAGACGAAATCAGTCCAGATCACCGTCTTTATTCCTGCTAACGCACTCCAAAGCACACTAACGGAAACAACAAAGAGTGCGCACCATGGGATGCCCCACCCGACCATCACATCGAGCACCAATGCGGCTGTGAGCAACTTTACGCCAGAATTAATGACACCGAGCACCAAACCGATGAGCATCGAGAATTCGCCAGTATTGGTATCCAAACGTGCGCCAATATACTCGTAAGTAGTCGATGGCCCCTTGGAATCGTAGAATGGTTTAGCTAACAAAACCCCTACCGCAATCTTTCCTGCGGCAAGACCTAATACCACCTGAAAATAAGTTAAATTACCGCCCGGCGCAAAAACTGCAGCCGGCACTGAGATGAAAGTTACAGCACTGACCAGAGTCGCAATAATACTTGTTGAAACAACCCACCAGGGCAAGTTCCCTCCGCCATTAAAAAAATCGCTGAGCGTTTTTGTACTGCCAGATAGCCGCTGCCCTGCAAGCGTCACCAACAGCATGACGACAACAATAACAGCTAAATCAATAGGATGAGCTTCGAACTCCAACGGTTTCTTTACTTATCTTGATAAGTGAACACGGGAACAAATTCACGAGATTCAATGAGGCACTCTCCAGCATCGATCACAAACCGGTCATGATACTCACCTATACCGGCAAAGCCTTCCACCTCTATAGGATTGGTCGAACCAGACCTCGGCCCTATGTAGATCGTTACGTAGCTTACTCCCCGAGCTTTTCCATCAGCCTCTGATTCAATTTCTATTGTGCTAATAAGATGCCTGGTAACGGGGCCCGCCTCTGCCCCTATAACTCTCTCTCTTATGGCTTTACGTCCCGAAAAAGTTTCACCAAAAATAGAGAAAGAACCCTCATGAGTGAATAGATTGGCAACGCCCTGTCCATCAGTCTGATCGCGCAGGTAGGCATAATCATGTACCACCAATGAACAAGCCTCGGAATAGTCGAAGGACTGATCATCTTGTTGACAACTTACCAAAAGCCCCAGCAAAACGATCGAGAAGAGTCGCAACAACACAAAACCCTTAACCATCAAGCCGAACAATACGGCTGCCTACGTTTCCACCGGCTAACAAATCGACGAAAGCGTTTGGAGCCGCATCTAGTCCGTAGACCTCATCGGTGACACTGGTCAATTGCCCCGATTCCAACCACCCTTGAATTTCCTCACGAGCGGATTCGTACTCCTTTGCATAATCAAATACCAAAAATCCTTGCATGGTAAGTCGTTTATTGACCAGCAACCCGGGTATGCCTCTCGGTCCAGGCTCTGGAGACGACGTATCGTATTGAGACACAACACCACAACACGCGATCCGCCCTCCCTCATTCAAACGAAAAAGAGCAGATCCCAAAATACTGCCTCCTGTATTATCAAAATACACGTCGACGCCATCCGGGGTAGCCGATTTCAAACTGTCTCTAAAATTCGCGTCTCTATAGTTCACAGCAGCGTCAAATCCAAGCTCCTTAACTAACTTGTCGCATTTCGAGTCATCTCCGCAGACTCCCACAACGCGACAGCCCTGAATTTTCGCCATCTGGCCCACAAAATGTCCTACAGAACCAGCTGCCGCAGATACCATGACAGTCTCTCCCCTAGCTGGACGACCCACCCTAAACAAACCAAAGTAAGCGGTTAATCCATTCACTCCCAGCGGGCCTAAATATTGGATTGATTCTCTTTCAGAGGGAATCAATGTGACCGATTCTGCTGCTAGCGCTACGTACGCTTGCCAACCAGTCGAACCTAACACCATAGAACCTACAGGAACGTCTTCGCTTTGACTTTCAACAACTTCACCGATGCCTGTGCCATTCATCACGATGCCAGTGGTTGGTGCGCCAGCATAACTCGCGCTGCCCTGAAGCCCTGCTCGAGCGCCGGCTGTTATTGCAAAAGCCCTAGTCTTAACGACTACCTGCCCTGCTTCAGCAACAGGCATAGGTGCGTCGGAGAGCTTATAGTTGTCCTCAGACAACTTCCCACTGGGAAGCTCATTAATTAGTACCTGTCGATTATCCATTGATCACCTTCCCCTGGAGTTACCTGTTAATTTTATCGTGAACGTTACTTAGCCGCAGAAACTAGCCATACTGCACAGCCAAGTTTTATACCCTCGTCGCTTAGAGACTCCTGCAAAACTTGACGCGCCGCGGTCAGCGCATCCTCTCGCACTTGCCCCTCTAACTGCGCTAAAACCGCAGACAAAGGACCAATATTGCTCTGGAAATCAACAGCCTCTTCAACTGAAGAAGCGAGACGTAAATCAAGAGAAACCGGCTGTATCTCAATGCCTTGGAAACCCGACTGCGTCAAAATACTTGCAAGGTAATCATTATCTGCAAATGCAAAAGGACCTGGCGCTTTAGGATCCGGCGTCTCTGAGGGCTCCGGTAAAAACCTCTTGACCGCCTGGCCAACGCGGCTAATCCACTCGTTCTTGTTAGCTGCCTGCCAGCACAAAAACACCATCCGGCCATCATCAGTTAAAGCAGATCGCAAGTTTGTAAAAGCTTTAACCGGATCAGCAAAAAACATGACACCAAATCTCGAAAAAAGAAGTTGTTGATCTGACGAAAACTCAAAACTAGAGGCGTCAGCTTCGGTGAAAAGAGATTCTGGATAAGAGGCGGCTCGCTCTCTAGCTCTGGTCAGCATCGGGGCTGATACATCCATACCCCAAACCTTCGCACCCCTTCGAGCTAGCTCGATACTCGTTGCCCCACAGCCACAACCAATATCTATCACACTTTCATCCAGCTTTGGTTGAGCGAGATCAATCGCAATGTCAGATAAGGGATTGAGCATCAAATCCATCTTTTCCTGATCGCTTACCCATTTCAATCCGGCTTCACCATTCCAGAACTCAATCTGCGTGTTATTTTCGTCACTCATTTGAAGTCACCTTATCCTTCTAACTTGCGGCGATACCAACTTAAGTAGCTGCCCATCACCTCCGAGAACTCTGGTCGCGCATTGAGCTCCAACATATGTTCATAGGCTCTTGGGTACTCTTCCTGACCACCCTCGCTAATCAAGGATAAACCTTGCCCTGCCAGTTGTTCTTCGTAGTGCCCTTCTCTTAAGAACTGAGCAAAATCACACACGAAGGAAATATCGGCTATGGTCAATAAATTACCCGCCAAATACTGATTATCGGAGAGGGTTGCCTCAATTCCAGATAGATAGAACTCGTACGCGGCGCTCATCCGCTGGTAACTTTCCTCACTGATTTTGTCTATACCCAACAGATAAACCTGAGCCTCTCGAGCGAAGACCAAATCTGCATCCAGGAAACTATCTATTCTCGATGCTTGGTATCCGTCCTCTCCATACAACCCGCTTTCCTGAGAAGCTGCCCGGGCCACGGCTCTTAGGATACTATTGGACTCAAAAACCCCCACCGCCCCATCTGGACTGAAGGCTGCAGGCACTGTGCCGAAGGGGTGTGCCGACAAAAAAGCGTCTGTCTTGTATAGAGCACCAGAGAAACCTCTTCTCCCGAGTCGCGCATAGGGACTGTCATCGGTTCTCTCTGAATCCGGCAAAGCCCTCGGCTCAAAATCCCATAACCATTTTCCGAGCTCTCCAGGCTTGTCGCCGACAACTTCGACATCGACACCGCCTAGCCTACCCGCGATCACAGCTTTCCAGACTCGAGGGTTTGGCAAATAAGAAAATATCTTTAAAACAGTGTCAGGCATTGTCCCCCCTTAAAACCCCGATAACCAAACCAATTGACCTTTGCAGACCCAGCAGTTTACATGATTAAGTTTTCTATGCCCTATCTGAGCAGGCGATCTGTCAGAAAATCAAGAAACTTTTCTTGATCAAGCCAATCCATAGCACAGTTCACATCAGCTCCAGCCTCATCGATCAACGTTTTTCCATCTTCCGTAACTAGAACTGGTAACTCTTCCATTTTCAGCCATTGATGAGCAAAACAAAGGTAAACTGCAACACAATCAAACAGAATCGAAGACCGCTGGGACATATCTAATTTTTTATACGCGGGCCAATCCGTTATTCCTTCTAACCACCCTTCGTGAGCACCAACAACCACTTTAGCAGCGTCATTTTGCGCGGATTTTAACTGCGCAAAACGATCGCCATCTAAATAAATATTGCCACATGTATCTAAAGGGGTAATCGTTTTCTGCCATTTGCTCTCAAAGACATGCCTGCAGGACAACGCGTGCAACCTTACATTATATTCACGAGCAGGTTTATGGGAGCTCAAGTATCCTTTGCGTAAACTTCCATGCATGCCAACAAATCGTGCCTTGTTAGCTATATCAGGAAACCTCGAGAGCGCCGCCGAAACATTAGGCAGAGGACCTATACCAAGAATAATGGGGGGTTCTGAGCTGGCAAGCACGTGGTCACCAATCGCCCCTACCCCGTCAGATATTATCTCACCTGCATAGTCATCAAGTGAATAACTTCCCAGCCAATTATCGTGGGTTTTGGGGCAGTCATCCAGGTGTAACCCAATGCCTATCGGTATGTCCTCCCGCCCCAGCTCACTCAATACCTTCGCTGCAATTCGGGCTCTGTATTCAGTATCTCCAGTTGAAGTCGTAACCAACTTTAAATCGAGCTCAGGACAGCACAGTAGAAAAACCAGCGCCCAAACGTCGTCGACATCCGTTCCAATATCCGTGTCTAAAATGACCGGTATGGGTTTCGTAGACATCGCGGTGCTTACGGAAAGGAGTTCACGAGGTATGAGAACAAAAGGCCTTTAAGTGACCAGGCCCTACCCCACAACAACCGCCAATGATGCTCGCTCCCATCAATCGCCACTTCTCACCAAGGTCAACAAACTCTTGGGTGTGCAATTCCCGTCTTTCCACGGGGATTTCGTTGTCTAGGGTCCATCCTTCTGGGACGTGGAAGCTATTGGGATAACCCCCAATCGGTTTATTGGTTAACTCCAATAACTTAGTGAATCCCAAAGTAATCGCTTGAGGGTCAGTGCAATTGAAGAGAAACGCGTCTGGCTCGAAGGGCTCGACAGCCTTATATGCTTCAACAATTGACTCACCACTTCTCAGACCCGGACTCCCGTCATCCGCCAGCGTCCAAGCCACCCAGACAGGAAGCGATCGGGATGAAAAAGAACGGGCCGCCGAGACAGCATTTTTTCCTTCTCGGGCCAATGACATCGTCTCACACAGAAAAAGATCAACGAAGGGATCAAGGGCCTCAACCAAATTCTTGTATATTGGCAAGGAGTCCTCGTCACTCGGAACCAGATCGGGCCGATAGCTGACATCCAGAGGCGGCAAGCAACCCGCGACTAACACTTCCTCATCTGACTCATCTGCCACCTCGCGTGCTATCTGACCTGCCAAAGCAGTTAGCTCCTGGTAACGGTCTTCCAAATCGCCTTTATTCAGGTAGCTAGGAATCGTCGAGTAACTGTTAGTGGTAATAACTCGACAACCACTCTTTATGTAATCACGATGCACTTCAGCGACCATCTCAGGTGCGTCTAAAAGAGCCTTGGCTGACCAAATTCCATCTGATTTTCCATAACCTCGCCTGGCAAGCTCATCACCGATGCTGCCATCTAATATCATCAACTTTTCCGTCATTTCGTTACCTTTAGTTTCAAGGAGCAACTTTTATTTTGTGCCGGATTTCACCGGGCCGCCTATCTAACTCTCTTCAAAATCGAGAATCAAGTATTTCTAATCATATTCTTATGTCTAATTTCGCAGCACCGATACTAAACTTAATGTAAGGGTTTTATCGTTTTGAAATAGAATGAAAAATCAGAACCTGCCAAAACTAAAATGACCTAAAAGGAGCCAGCATGGCCATACAACGCGTTATCACAGAAATGGGAATGGGGGTGGATGTCCACGGATCAGATTACACAAAAGCTGCCAAAAGGGCTGTAGCAGATGCTATCAGGCATTCGAGTTTGAACTTCTTCAGAGCATTCGGCAAATCACCCAACGATATGGAGATCGTCGTTAAAATCGGGGTCGCCAAACCTGAAAAAATAAACCTAGCTTTAGTCTCAGAAGAGCTTCCCTATGGATCCGTTACGGTTGAAACCTGTCAGGGAGGTCTAAATGTCCCCTCAGACGAAACCTCAGACGAAATCGTGATCGCTAATGCAGCGGTTATAGTTTACTTAGCTCAACCAGATTAAATCTATATTCCATAAAGTCTTTTAACGTTGTCATTGGTGATCTTGCTATAAACACTCGGATCGATTCTCTCGAACATTTCACTATGGACCTCAATGGAGCAGGGCCAAGCGGAATCGACATGAGGATAATCAGATCCCCCAAAAAGATTATCCTATCCAATTATCTGCCTTGTTAAGAGAGCTGCCTTGTGATCTTCAATGGTGGCAAAAACCGGTCGATGGGTTGATCACATTAACTAGCAACCCTCTCTATATGTGCGCTGCCTGGCCTCCATCCACCTCGATTGATGTAGCGTTAATATAAGAAGATGCATTCGAACACAGAAAAACAATCAAAGCGGCGACCTCTTCCGAAGTACCATATCGGCCCACGGGAACATTTTTTCCATTATTTTCAAGGACCCCTTCCATAGTCCCCCCGGTCGCATCCGCAATTTCCGTGGCCGCTCGCTCCCACATCGCCGTATGAATTAATCCAGGCATCACAGAATTAATAAGAACACCATCAGCCCCATATTTTCGTCCCAGGGATTTACTCATTGAAATCATCGCCGCCTTAGTCGCACCATAGTCGATCAACGCAGCGCCCGGATACTTAGCCGCCGCACTGGCAACCATTACCACTCGGCCCCATTTTTTCTTTCTCATACCTGGAAGCAGTTTACGGGTACATCGCACGGCCGAAAGGAGATTCAGCTCAAAAAGCTGCTGCCAGTCCTCATCCTCCATGTATAAAAAGTTTCTGGATGGAGAGGCACCCACGTTGTTGACGAGTATGTCGTAATCTCCTAATGCCTCAGCAGCAACCAAAAATTCGTCAGTTGATTCGGCATTCCCCATATCTGCAACTAGTCCAGTGACTGTACCTCCATTGGAGGAATACCCGGCCAAGTCTTCTACTGCCTCTTTATTCCGAGCACAAAAAACCACGTCTGCACCATGATCTGCGAGCAGTTTCACTGCAGCAGCACCAATGCCTAAACTTGCTCCCGTCACAACCGCTCTTTTACCTTTCAAATCCAAATCGATCATTATTTTTTCCCAAAACGAAATTCAGTAAATTAATGCTCTAGCCTATTTTTTCAATATCACTAAGCAAGCCCCTGGGCGTATCTTCTGGTAAGGCAACTATATCGGCCACTCCGCCAAAGCGCTCCTCGATTTGAGCCGCTATTTCTTCAT
>CAJWGQ010000027.1 GCA_913041025.1 uncultured Gammaproteobacteria bacterium
ATAAGGTAAATGATCTGAGACTAGTTAATGGCCAAGGTTTAGATCCTGGTTCAATGTCTACAGCACAGGTATTCATTGCTAATACTAAACAACGTATTTTTACTGAAGAATTCTTTAAACCTGACGCAAATGTTTCAGATCCTAGTTTCCAAACGCTAGAAAACCTATCACCGCCTTTTTGTGCGATCAATGTATTCCATGTCTTGGATATCATACCGACTGCCGTGTTCTGCCAACCCAATATCGGCACGGTAGGCTTGACTGAAATAGAGGCTCTAAAAGACCACGCCGGTGATCTTGATATTTACGAGTCTCAGTTCAAGCCGATGAAACACACCATTTCAGGTCGTGATGAGCGCACGCTGCTGAAAATGATCGTTTGTCGCAGCACAGATCGAGTGCTGGGTATTCATATGGTTGGGCCAGATGCAGGCGAAATAGTGCAGGGCCTAGCCGTGGCTTTAGTCGCTGGCGCAACCAAGGCCCAGTTCGACGCGACGGTGGGTATCCACCCAACGGCCGCGGAAGAGTTTGTGACGTTACGCAGTGTCAGTCGCCAAGCTTAAGGCGTGAACAACCGAGGAGTTATTCGATGATTAAGAGACGGTTAACCATGGAAAAAGGATTCACATGTGCATTGGTGCGGTTAGTCACGATCGCATCGTTGCTGCTTTTCAACAGCGCCGGTTACGCCAAAAACGTCATCTTTTTTCTGGGAGACGGCATGGGCATCAGTACCGTTACCGCCGCGCGTATTTTTGCCGGTCAAGCTGCTGGCGCTACAGGTGAGGAGTACGACCTGGCCTTTGACCAATTTCCGCACCTAGCCCTGATCAAAACTTACAACACCGATGCTCAAGTCCCCGATAGTGCAGGCACTATCAGTGCAATATTAACTGGGGAAAAAACGCGTGCTGGTGTCTCAGGAATTAAGTCATCAGTGGAACGCGGAAACTGTAAGGAAGCTCTGGAGAACCCATTGCCTACAATTTTAGAAGCTGCTGAAGCTGCAGGCTTTCTAACTGGCATCGTCTCAACCGCAAGAATCACTCATGCGACCCCTGCAGGAACCTATGCGCATTTTCCCGAAAGAAACTGGGAAAACAATAGCGAACTCTCTGAGCAAGCAGTAGAAGAAGGATGTAGAGATATTGCTCGACAACTCGTTGAGTTTGATTTTGGAGATGGAATCGAGGTTATTCTAGGAGGAGGGCGTGCGCAGTTCTTACCCATCAATAGCGAGGACCCCGAATATCCCGAGAGAAACGGGACCAGAACGGATAATAGAAATTTAATCGATGAATGGGTAGCTAAAAGTTCTGATCGGAAATACGTATGGAACCTCAAAGCTTTTTCTAACCTTAACCCAGAATCAAACAGCCAATTCCTAGGGCTATTTGAGCCATCGCATCTTAAATTCGAAGTGGATAGAGTGAAAGATTCGGCAGGCGAGCCCTCACTGGCAGAAATGACGGCGTTCGCAATAAAAAGACTCTCTTTCGATTCCAAGAAAGATTTTTTTCTTCTGGTTGAAGCGGGGCGCATAGATCATGGGCATCATGCCGGCAATGCTTACCGAGCCTTAACCGACACAGTAGCTTTTTCCGATGCTATAAAAGTTTCTCAATCTCTTGTTGATAAAAATAAAACTTTAATGATCGTTACCGCAGACCATAGTCATACGATGACTATTAGCGGTTATCCTTCGAGAGGCAATCCTATATTGGGCCTCGTAGATACAATGAAGGATGCAACATCGAAACCTTATACGACTCTCAGTTATGCCAATGGGCCTGGATACCAAAGATCGATACCCGATCTGTCAAAGATTGACGTCAAAGATATAAATTACAGACAGCTAGCTGGTGTGCCAATGTACGCAGAGACCCATGCAGGAGAGGACGTTGCGGCTTATGCCACAGGGCCCAACTCAAAAGATGTCAGAGGGACTATGGAACAAAATCAGCTCCATGGCGTGATGTACAAAACTCTCTTTAAATAAAAACAGGAGTCAGTCTTATCGACACTTTTCAAAGCCTTATTTTGTTCCTCGATAGTTTTCTTGGAGGAGCTGTTTATTTCCCTTTTCTAATTCTAGGTGTCGGACTATTTTTTACTATCTATCTAGGTTTCCCTCAAATACGTTATTTTCGGCATGCTTGGTCGGTGCTGTGGGGGAAGCATAGCTCCGAAGATGACCCAGGAGACACCACCCATTTTCAAGCTTTAGCTACCGCGCTCTCAGGCACGGTCGGAACAGGCAATATTGGTGGAGTCGCATTTGCTATCTATTTAGGGGGGCCCGCTGCCTTATTTTGGATGTGGGCAACGGCTTTTTTTGGGATGACGACCAAGTTTGTTGAGGTGTCCGTTAGTCATAAGTATCGAAGGATTGATACAAACGGAGAAGTTGTTGGCGGCCCGATGAATTTTATGGAGGATGCTCTTAACCTAAAGTGGCTCGCTGTGATCTTTGCCGCTGCCACAGTTATCAGCTCATTCGGGTCTGGAAACATGCCCCAGGCTAACAGCTTAGCAAGCGGTTTAGCGGCTTCTTTTGATTTGCCGACTTGGATCTCAGGGTTGGTGCTGGCTGTACTCCTGGGAGCAGTGATCGTTGGCGGTATTAAACGAATAGCAGTGGTTGCGGCCACTCTAGTTCCATTTATGGGCGTACTCTATGCCATCGCAGCGCTTTTAGTTGTAGGTAATAACATAGAAAATGTTATTCCTTCGTTCTTTTCGGTATTCGAGCAAGCCTTCACTGGCTCCGCTGCCGCAGGAGGATTTTTAGGCGCCAGTTTTGCGTATGCCTTTAACAGAGGCGTTAACCGGGGCTTGTTCTCAAATGAAGCTGGTCAGGGCTCCGCACCAATCGCACATGCATCTGCTAAAACGAAAGAGCCAGTGTCAGAGGGGATGGTCTCAATATTAGAACCTTTCATAGACACTCTGATTTTATGCACCCTGACGGGCATGGTTATCCTCTCCTCGGGCGTGTGGAATCAGAAGTTTGAGAACGAATTCTCTGATTTCAGCATCGAGTTTGTAGAAGGAACGTATCAAGAAAGCAACCCGGAACATGTTCGAGCATTGTCTCAGCACTTGGATTTGCTGCCGCCTGACGACGATTCTGTGGTTGCATTCACAGGTGTTCTTGAGATCGATAGAGGAAAGATTCGTTCTCCAGACGTGACATTACTTCATAACCGATCAATTGCCGAAGACTTTCAAATAGCTAATGAAACTGGACCATACTCCGGAGACCTAGAGGTTGTAGAAGGTCGGCCGAATGCAGAAAATATTACAATTACAGGAAAATCTTTGATTCACACTGTGCCGCTTACAATTGAGGCATTCAGATCAAGTTTCCTAGGGGTAATAGGCGAATATACGGTGTCCATTGGGTTAGTGTTGTTTGCTTTTTCTACTGCTTTGGCATGGTCTTACTACGGCGATAGGGCGGTAACCTACCTTTTTGGTGTTCGCTGGCTATTACCTTACCGTTTGCTCTACGTACTAGCCTTTTTCTTAGCAACCATCTCAGACACCGAGTTTATTTGGGCTGTTGCTTATGTCACGGTGGCTTTGATGACTATCCCCAACCTAATCGCTATCACGCTGATGCGCAAAGAGGTTAAGGAGATCACACAGCAGTATTGGCAGAAAATCTCATCTAAGTCCTGACACACAAACGTCACACAGAGCTTGTAATTTGGAGCTCTGTTTGACCTGGTATATCAACTCATCTATCTCAGAAAGACTGATAACATTTTTCACGGTTTCAGGCACGATTGAACCAACATTAGCCGTCTTAAGCAGCTCCGCTAAAAAAGCGTCTCTCGGATCAACTGGCTTCTTCATAAATAACGGCGACCAGTCCTCGGATTGAGCAAGTTCGGCAGCTTTGTTCAAAGCTTCTGAAAGACTGCCTGAGCTATTTGCGAGTCCGTTTTCAACTGCTTCAGTTCCCAACCAAACCTTTCCTTGCGCTATTGGCTCCACCTGGTCTCGCTCAAGCCCTCTGCCTCTAGCAACCAGTTCGATGAATTGGTTATAACCATGCTCTACACTTAGCTGCAGCGCTTCACTCAATTGCGGGTTCGGTTTTGTGAAAGGATCAACTTGAGAAAAAGGGGTTGTAGCAACCCCATCGGTTTGAATTCCGATATTGCTAGCTGCTTTTTCAGCCGTGAACAGCACACTAAAAACCCCGATTGAACCTGTCACCGTATTAGGTTCAGTAAAAATATAGTCGGAGGTTGCTGATAGCCAGTAGCCCCCAGATGCAGCCACGCTAGCAAAAGAGGCTACCACCGGGATCCCATCGATTTGTGCGAGTTCCAATTCTAGTCGGATCATTTCAGACGCAAACGCGCTTCCTCCTGGAGAGTCAACTCGAACAACTATTGCAACCACCTCTTCAGAGCGTCTTGCCTCACGGATAAGTTGAATAGCCGTGTCCGCTGAAGTCGCCCCCATACCCTCACTGGATAGGAAAATCGGCCCTTGTATATTGATGACAGCGACTTTGTCAGTACTGAAGCTGATATCTGGGCCTTGGGATGAGAGATAACTTTGATAATCGATGCTGTTAATACTTTCGTCTTCTTGAAAACCAACTCGATCTCCAAATCTTACTCGGGCTTGATCCCAAGTTAACAATTCATCCACAAGGTTATTTTCGATTGCCGCTCGAGCAAAATCGCCTTTTGTTTTCTTAAGTTCCTCTGCAAAACCGACCCCGTAGCGGTTAATAGAACCAGAATCGAGTTTCCTATGTATTTCAATTTTTTCTGAAAAACCAGCCCAAAGCTTCTCGAGCATCCGCATGTTGACCTCTTTTGATTCCTTCGACATGTCGTTGCGAATGAATGGCTCAACAGCTTCCTTATAATCTCCTACACGATAAACGTGTGCTTCAAATCCGTATCGATCGAGAAAATCCTTAAAATAAAGGTTGCTTCCCCCAAAACCATCAATCACTAGGCTACCCATTGGGTTCAAATAGAGCTCGTCGGCAACGCTCGATACGTAGTAATGACTCTGCAAGTAGCTATTCGCATACGAAACAATCTTTTTCTCCGAGTTCTTAAATTGTAGAAGAGCATCAACGATTCTATCGCCTTGGGCTAAGGAAATATTACCAAGACCTTCTAGATCAAGAATAATCATCTCGATTTGCGAATCATTCTCTGCTAATTCGATGGCTCGAGTAATCTCTCCAAGTTCGGCTTCGAGGATGTCATAATTTAAATTCCAGAGATTATCTAGGGGATTTGAGAAGGTGCGTTCTTCCACTAGAATGCCTCTAGGGTCTATAACTAACGCGCCTTTCTCGGGTATTGGCGCAGAACCTGTAGAGGTAAAAAAACTTCCGATGATCGCTATTAAGATGATCAAGAACAAGGTATTCAAGACAAAATTGCGAGTCTTGGTGATTACCGTTCCTATCCGAGAAAAAATACCTTCAGATTCAGCGCTGGCCATGATTCATCCTTTGTTTGTAACGAGTTTATTCTCTGGGCCAGTATAGACGAGATTGTGAATTAGCGTGAATTCCATCAATGAAAGCAAGCAAGTCCTGTGGACTGGAGACGAAATTGCCCAGCTCTTGAAAACAAAATCATCGGGTTTAATCCAGAATATCTACCGGGTGATTATCGACAGCAGACAGGCCGAAGAGGGGGACCTTTTTGTGGCGCTAGCAGGAGACCCTGGTCCTCGATTTAATCCGAGCCGGATCAGCGATAGAAACGGACATGATTATGTCGAAGACGCTAAAAAAAGGGGTGCTTCAGCATGTGTTGTAGAACAGGACATCAAATCTGAACTGGCCACATACACAGTACCTGACACTTACGATGCGTTATGGGCTATCGCACGAAAGGCTCGAAGCATAGTCTCTGGTCCTGTAACAGCCGTGACCGGTAGTAGTGGTAAGACCACATTCAAAAACTTCTTCGTGCAAGGAGTAGGGGGTTACGGATCACCAGCTAGCTTTAATAATCATATTGGCGTCCCTTTGTCTTTAGCAAATGCTCCTCATGATTCGAGAGGGCCGTTTATATTTGAGATAGGTACTAATCATGCAGGAGAAATAGCCCCTCTTAGAGAACTCGTTAATCCGGATTTAGCTGTGCTACTTAACGTTCATCAAGCTCATATTGGCAATTTCGATTCACTAGAAAAATTACGAAATGAAAAACTAAGCATCTCAAATCCGAACAAACCCACAGCCTTATTCGTTTGCGACGAGAACTTGAAAGCATATGCACCAAACGACTCCTATTTTTTTGGAGGATCTTCCGGAAGTCATTCGCGAATTCTTTCGGTGAGCGAAGGCACCATGCGGCTGGATCTCTTCGGGGAAAAGTTGACAGTAAAAATTCCTGGAGGAGGGCGGCATCGTGCTCTCACCATGAGCGCGGTCTTGTTGGCACAAAAGCTACTCGGTCTAGATATATCTAATTCTCTGGAACTCACAGAAGAGGCCATACCCAAAGGAAGAGGCAACGAAACCAGGGTTTCAGGTGTAACGGTTGTCGATGACAGCTACAACGCGAACCCTCAAAGCATGCTGGCCGCTCTCACGTTCATGGCTCAGGATGAGTCATCAGGTCGAAAAATTGCCGTATTAGGAGAGATGCTTGAGCTGGGGGACATTACAGCGAACGAGCATAAAAAGATGGGAAAAGTCTTCTCGGCTTTTGATAAAGTGTTTTTGGTGGGCGAGGGATTTAAAGAGACTGAAAGTTCTAGGTGGTTTCCAGAAGCAAACACTGATCTGATTGCAGAGCTCGGAGTCTATGCCAAAGCGGGCGACAAAATCATAGTAAAAGGCTCCAATAGAGTATTCTGGGCACGAAATTTCGTGGATAACCTAGTTGAATCCTTGAAATAAAGAAATCGATTCTCAAAGGAAGAAGGCATTGATAAGCGATAGATTTGGACGAAATTTTCGTAATCTCAGAGTAAGCCTGACTGCTGCCTGCAACTACGCTTGCACTTATTGCGTACCCAATGGGAAACGATTACTGGCAGCTGCCGATGAAATGAGTGGAGAAGAGACCATAACAGCGATTTCGCTTTTGATCGAAGCAGCCGGAATAAATAAAATCAGGTTGACTGGTGGGGAACCTTTATTGAGTCCGAAATTTGACCTAGTGACCAGGCAAATGCAGGAATTCGAGTTGGATGACGTTTCTATAACTACCAATGGTCAGCTTTTGCCGCGCAAGATTGACGTCATATCGAGCAGTGGCTTAAAGCGAATTAACGTCAGCTTAGACACCTTAGACGAAAGCTATTTTAGAAAAATATCAAGATCTGGTGATTTAAAAACTGTCTTGACAGGCATTTCAATGCTCCAAGAGAGAGGAATATCAGTCAAAGTAAACATGGTTCCGATGCGCGGACACAATGATGAGCAAATACTGCCAATGCTGGACTACTGCTTGAAGAACGATATAGAACTTCGATTTATCGAACTTATGAAGATGGGGCATTTACAACATAGCCGAGAGTTTAATGCTCAGTTTTTCGGCCTTGCTGACATATTAAAGCTTATTGGAGATAAATACGATTTCGAACAACTAGAATCACCGAAGGACTCTACAGCGATTAGGTATTGCGTAGAAGGTAGAGGTCGGTTTGGAATCATTGCTAATGAAAGCGAGCCTTTTTGTGGCGGTTGCAATCGACTGAGGTTATCTGCAAATGCAAGAATTTATGGCTGTCTATCTAGTTCTAAATCTCACGATGTTAGGAAGTTATTGAGTCTTCCCAGAGAGTTGGCATTAGAGAAAATGACCGAGATTTTGGGGTTTGCTATTGCCTCAAAACAGCAAACTAGTTTTCGTGGTGAAACAACTGTTATGAAGTTTATCGGCGGTTAACGCCTCTCGAGCAATGAAATTGGTGGTCCTGTATTGACTAAAATAGAGTCGCTGTTCGACGAACTACTCGAAAAGCAGCGCAATAAGAAACTGCCTCCTGTTGAAACATGGACTCCTAAGGACCTCGGTGTTATCGACATAACAATATCGAGAGATGGGACCTGGATTCATGAAGGTGGCGAGATAAAACGAAAAGAACTCGTACAGCTTTTTTCGACAATATTAGTGAGAGAAGAAAACAGCTACTTTCTGGTCACACCTGCTCAGAAACTGAGGATTGAAGTTGAAGACGCGCCCTTTGTGGCCATTAGCTTTGAGGTTCGGGGGGAGTCGCCAAAAACAGATTTCATCTTCGAAACTAACGTTGGTGACCTGGTAATTCTGGATAAAGAGCACGTTCTTTGGGTCACAGAGGGTAAACCTTACATCCACGTCCGCTCTGGGCTGAATGCCGTATTGACTAGAAATGTGTTCTATCAACTTATTGACTATGGGGTTGAAAGAAACAATCAACTCATGATTTATAGCTCAGACTCTTCTTTTTCCCTCGGCCCCACCCTATAACTGGATTACATATTTGGATAATTTGGTCCGCCGGCTCCTTCCGGAACTACCCAGGTTATATTTTGCGCAGGGTCTTTTATGTCACAGGTTTTGCAATGCACACAATTTTGGGCGTTAATTTGAAACTTTGGCTCACCATTTTCTTCTTCTAGCACTTCGTATACGCCGGCTGGGCAGTATCTTTGAGCCGGCTCATCATACTTCGGTAAGTTAATAGAAATTGGAATATCAGGGTCTTGAAGGGTCAAATGACAAGGCTGGTCTTCCTCGTGATAGGTATTTGACAAAAACACTGAGGACAATTTATCAAAAGAAATGACGCCATCAGGTTTTGGATACTCGATTTTTTCAGTCTTACTAGCTTCCTTTAACGTTGCATAATCAGGTGTTGGATCCTTAAAAGTCCAACGAGCGATTGGCCGAATAAAACGCTCAATGGATGAGTAGACACCACCGAACAGGGTACCAAGCTTATGAGCCATAGGACCAAAATTACGCGCCCGGTGGAGCTCATCGAATAACCACGAAGATTTAAATTTATCTTCGAAGCTGGACGGTGCGGTCGAAGAATTACCCAACGCTAGCTCTTCAAAAACCGCTTCAGCCCCCAGCATTCCGCTCTTCATCGCCGTGTGGCTCCCCTTTATTTTTAGCGGATTAAGAAAGCCAGAATCGTCGCCCACTATCAATCCACCGGGAAAAGCATTCGCTGTAAGCGCTTGCAAACCTCCCTTTACAAGAGCTCTAGCCCCATACGATATGCGCTCGCCTCCTTCCAGAACTTCTGACACTAGAGGGTGGTGTTTCCATCGCTGCATCTCATCATAAGGCGAGAGATGTGGATTTTTGTAGCTTAGATCGACGATCAAACCCAGAGCGACCTGATTTTCTGGCAAATGGTAAAGGTAGGATCCACCTGTCGCGGACGGGGTAAACCCGAGAGGCCAACCGATAGAATGAAGCACCTTTCCTTTCTTATGTTTTTCTGGAGATATGCTCCACAACTCTTTGAATCCTATACCATAATGTTGGGTTCCAGAGTTTGAATCTAAATCAAACTTTCGTATGATTTGCTTGCCAAGATGCCCTCTACAGCCCTCAGCAAAAATCGTATATTTCGCTAAGAGTTCGTAACCGGGGGTGTAGCTGCCTTTTTTCTCTCCGTCGAGCCCTATTCCCATATCACCGGTTGCGATGCCCCTTACCGCACCGTCATCGTTATAAAGAATTTCGGAAGCGGCGAAACCAGGAAAAATATTCACGCCCATCGATTCAGCCTGTTCGCCTAACCATCGACAAAGGTTTCCGAGACTTAATGCATAGTTTCCTTCATTGTGAGCATCGGCTGGCAAGGCAAAGCTAGGAAGCTTGATTCTGTTTACCTCATTCACCATGACATACATCAAATCTTCCGTTACCGGATTGTCTAACGGAGCACCTCGCTCCTCCCAGTCGGGAAACAATTCATTTAGAGCTGTTGGTTCGAACACAGCACCAGAGAGGATATGAGCCCCAATTTCCGATCCTTTCTCTACGAGGCATACCGAGATTTCAGTTCCATTCTCTTCTGCCAGTTGCATCAAACGGCATGCCGAAGACAGCCCCGAAGGTCCGCCGCCAACAATAACCACGTCGAATTCCATTGACTCTCTTTGCGCTTCATTTTCCATTTACAAAGACCTTAAACCTCTACTTTTGAACATAATTATAACCCTTTTTGTGACTTTTCTTGACCTTAATAGTTAGCAAAGCGACAATACGCGCCCTGAAATAAACATTCTTCTCGTTACAGCAGTCTTCGATCTCTTTTTTTCGAAGGCCTTAGTGAAAATGGGGCATACCATTTTTATCGACACAGAATTACAAGCCAAAGCAAGGAGCGACTAGCTTATGAAAGTACTTGTACCAATAAAGAGAGTAGTGGACTACAACGTCAAGGTGAGGGTAAAGCCTGATAACAGCGGGGTGGATCTAAACAACGTCAAAATGTCAGTTAATCCATTCTGCGAGATTGCAATAGAAGAAGCTGTGCGTTTGAAGGAAGCTGGCAAAGCCGAAGAAGTCGTAGCCGTGACTGTAGGCGGGACGTCCTCTCAAGAGCAATTGAGAACTTGTCTAGCTCTAGGAGCTGACAGAGCAATTCTTGTCGAAACGGAAGCTGATGCACAACCTCTTGCAATTGCACGAGCTCTTAAAGCAGTCCAAGACAAAGAGCAGGCTGATCTCATAATTTTTGGGAAGCAAAGTATCGATGGAGACAATACGCAAACCGGACAGATGTTTGCCGCGCTATCGGGCTTATCTCAAGCAACCTTTGCCTCTGAACTCAATCTGGAAGAGGGTGCGGCGCAAGTCACAAGAGAGATAGACGGCGGATTACAAACAATCAAAATCAACCTACCTGCAATTGTTACCACTGATCTAAGATTAAATGAACCACGATATGCTTCTTTGCCAAATATCATGAAAGCGAAGAAAAAACCTTTAGATGTCTTGTCCCCATCGGAACTCGGTGTAGACATGACCCCAACGCTTGAAGTTCTCTCGGTCGAACCACCGGCAGAACGCCAAGCGGGTATAAAAGTGGAGAGCGTTGAAGAGCTCGTGGATAAACTCAAGAACGAAGCAAAGGTGATTGGATGAGCATTTTAATTGTAGCTGAACACGATAATACGGAGTTAAAAACTCCTACTCTGGTCACGGTGGCTGCTGCCCAAGCTATTGGTGGCGATATCGACATTTTGGTTGCCGGGACCAACGTCGATGCCGTTGCAGAGCAAGCCGCGGCTATTCCAGGAATCAGCAAGGTGCTTAAAGCTGATAACGGAGCGTATGAGCATCAATTGGCGGAAAATATTGCCTCTTTAGTAGTGGAAGTGGCCTCTGGATATAGCCATATCATGTCGGCCCACACAACAACAGGGAAAAACTTTCTACCTAGAGTTGCGGCGACTTTGGGCGTTGCTCAAATTTCCGATATTGTGGCTGTTGAAGCAGAAGACACCTTCAAACGGCCCATTTATGCTGGAAATGCAATAGCGACGGTCAAATCTTCGGATGCCGTAAAAGTTATTTCTGTCAGAGGCACTGCCTTTGATCCAGCCGCCTCCGAAGGCGGGAGCGCGTCGATAGAAACCTCAGACGTTGTCGCCGACGCTGGAGTATCGACTTTTATCAAGGAAGAAATCGCAAAATCAGAGCGCCCCGAGTTAACCTCAGCCGACGTCATCATCTCAGGCGGGAGAGGCATGCAGAACGGGGATAACTTCTCGTTGCTAGACGGTATAGCGGATAAGTTAGGCGCAGCTATCGGCGCTTCGCGGGCTGCCGTGGATGCGGGTTTTGTGCCAAATGATATGCAGGTAGGTCAAACTGGCAAGATCGTTGCTCCGGATTTGTATATAGCTGTAGGCATCTCAGGGGCCATTCAGCATCTGGCAGGAATGAAGGATAGCAAAGTTATCGTTGCTATCAATAAAGATGAGGATGCCCCCATTTTTCAGGTCGCAGACTATGGACTTGTGGCAGATCTGTTTACCGCGTTACCGGAATTAGAGAATCAAATTTAACACTAGTTAAAAATCAATATCACATAGTAGGAGTAAAAATAGGTGGCCGTATACCAATTGAATGATGGAAAGTTGCTCAGGGTTGCTAGAAGTATAAATGGGACCCTGGAGCAGGAGTACTTTAGCCTCATCGGTTTAAACAAAACAAAACAAAAGGAAGTGATCAAGCAGGCAAAAGATCTAGACTCCAAATGGGCGGAAAAACAAGATTCTGCTAAAGCTAAGAGAACGCGTGAAGCCGTAACAGACAAAAAACACTCTACGGGTGTACGAGGCATTAATATTGTATTTAGACCTTCACCGGCCTTTAGGGTCCAAGTTCAGGTCGATGGAAAGAGTAAAGTTCGAGAATTTTCCGTTCGAAAACTTGGTGATACTAAGGCTTGGAATGAAGCCACCAAATACTTGGCGGCGTGCCGTGGGTATAAGAGTGCTCCAAAAGCATGGCGAGAAAATCTTCCGAAGGTCCCTAAAAAACCTCGTAAAAGAAGCTAATTACTGAGCTAACGCCTGGTGCTGAACCACGTTACGGGTTGCGAGTGATTATGAACCTCGCCAACCACGCCGAGCACCAGAGCAAATAGAGCCATTCTGACAACAACTCCGTTATCAGCTTGGCGAAAAATAGCCAAATTAGGGTTTTCGTTCATATCAGTATCGAGTTCCTGAGCATCCTGTCTCGAATCCCTAGGAAGAGGGTGCATAATCACGGTGTTTGGTGCGCAGTGTTCTGTGTATATCGATTGGTTAAGTCTAAATAGCCCTTTGTACCTGTCGGCGTCCTCTTGAGACGTAAAGCGTTCTTCTTGAGTGCGGGTAACGTAGATTATTTCAACGTCCTTGATACCCTCTTCAAGACGAACGTGTTTTTTAGTTTTATGACCCTGCCTTAAAAGCCCGGCTTCTATTTCCTCAGATAACTCAAGCTCCTGGGGAGCTATTAGATTAAACGTGATATTTTGATAATGAGACAGTAACTTACACAATGAATGGACTGCCCGCCCGTTTTTCAGGTCTCCAATCAACGCGATTCTAAGACCGTCTAGTCCCTTGTCCTTAGTGTCCAATTCTTTTTTCATAGTGTACAAATCAAGAAGCGCTTGGCTTGGATGCTCGTTTGCACCGTCTCCACCATTTATTACTGGGACCCTGCTAGCTTCGGAGAACTCCCGAACACTTCCCTCCTCAGGATGCCTCATAACAATAATATCGCTGTACCCTGAAAGCACCCTGGCCGTGTCGTAGAGAGACTCACCCTTTGCTAATGAAGAGTCTTTAACCTCAGTAGTTTCGCGCACTTCTCCGCCGAGAAGATTAAACGCCGATCCAAAAGAAACCCTCGTTCGAGTGCTTGGTTCAAAAAACATATTAGACAATATCGCCCCTTCGAGGACACGAGTGATTCTCTTTCTTTCCGCATAAATTTGCATTTCGTCCGCAACACTAAACACTTGTTCTGTTGCATTTCTATCAAATTGGTCCACCGATAAGATGTGTTTTCCCAGAAATTCCAATTGATAATGTCCCTAATTAAAAAACGACAGCACTAAAACCAAAATAAGAGTTTAATTAACTAAAACCTATAGCTAATAATTTCTTTTGAAAGGTTTATAATTTCCAACTCCAATCAAGCATACACTAACATTGAGCGAAACGATTATCGAAAAAGAGGTTATAAATGGCTTACCTTTTAGTTATGCCAATCGCTTTGGTGTAGTTCTTAGTGAGACTCCAGGTAGTAGCAAGGTAAAGTGCAAGAACAACATACCATTTAAAGTTCTTGCGGAACTTCATCGCGTTGCCAGAAACGAAATAGTCATTGAATACATGGAATCTGCAGAATTTGATGACTTTATTGCTACTGCATACTCGAGAGACTCATCTGAAGCCAAGCAAATCGTCGCGGATTTGGGAGAAGAATTAGACCTTGTGTCGATAGCGGATTCTGTACCCGAAGACGAAGACCTTCTCGGACGAGAAGATGACGCTCCGATTATTCGACTTATCAACGCGGTTATCACAGAGGCCATCAGAGAAAATGCCTCTGACATACATATTGAAACTTTTGAAAAAGAATTGATAGTGCGCTTTCGTATCGACGGAGTTATGCGCGAAATCGTTAAACCTAAGCGCGAATTAGCGCCTCTTCTCATCTCTAGAATTAAAGTCATGGCAAAGCTTGATATAGCTGAGAGAAGGGTACCTCAAGATGGAAGAATCTCTCTAAAAATAGGAGGAAGAGAAGTTGATGTAAGGGTGAGCACCTTGCCCTCCAATAACAGCGAGCGTGTAGTGATGAGGTTATTGGACAAGCAAGCCGGAAGACTTAATCTAGAAAACTTAGGAATGGACTCTAAGTCTCTAGGAAAGCTCCAGAGTATTGTTCATAGACCCCATGGCATATTCCTGGTGACAGGTCCAACTGGATCAGGAAAGACCACCACTTTATATGCGTCGCTTTCAGAGCTAAGCACAAAGACAATCAACATATTGACTGTGGAAGACCCTATCGAATATCAGTTGAGTGGTATCGGTCAGACACAAGTTAACAATAAAGCAGACATGACATTTGCAAGAGGTTTGAGAGCGATTCTTCGTCAGGACCCAGATGTAGTCATGGTGGGAGAGATAAGAGATTTAGAGACAGCCGAAATTGCAGTTCAAGCCAGCTTAACTGGGCATCTAGTGATGTCTACCTTACACACGAATACTGCTGTTGGAGCAATCGCAAGATTGATGGATATGGGAGTAGAGCCATTCTTATTATCATCATCTCTGACAGGTATTCTAGCCCAACGTCTGGTGAGAAGGCTCTGTGACTCATGTAAAGTCGAAAGACCGGCAACCCCTGAGGAGCTTGCATTTCTGAAAGAAACTCGAGCAGTGGTTTCCGAGGCACCCGGATGCGATAACTGTGCTATGACAGGTTACAATGGACGAACTGGCATTTACGAACTTGTTAATATCGATGAAAAAATGCGAAAAATGATCCACGATCAACTTAGTGAACAAGAATTGTCGGCCTACGCACGCTCAAGAGCCCCAAATATAAGAGAGGATGGAAAGCAAAAGATCTTAGGGGGGATAACCACGCTTCAAGAAGTGCTTCGGGTTACTCTCGAAGAATAGCCAGGAATATTAATCTTGCCGGCCTTTCAATACATTGCGCTCAACTCTCAAGGGAAAGAGGTCAAGGGTATCTCCGAGGCGGACAGCGCTCGCCAGCTAAGACAGATCCTCAGAGACCAAGAGCTCACCCCAATGGAGGTGGAGCCTACAAATAAACAATTTGATAAAGGCGATAATCGAAACGTTTTTTCTCTATTCGCACCAAAGCTCAAAGCCCTGGACCGAGTTCTTTTTACTAGACAGTTGTCAACATTATTGGCATCAAGTATGCCAATCGAAGAATCCTTAAATGCCATTGCTCAGCAAAACGAGAAACAAAGCAATAAAGCATTGATAATGGGGGTGAGAAGTCGGGTCTTAGAGGGTAACTCGCTAGCCCAAAGTCTTCTAGAGTACCCTAGCAGTTTCTCGGACTTGTATTGTTCGTCGGTAGCCGCGGGAGAGCAATCCGGCTTTTTAGATCAGGTACTGGACAATCTTTCAAATTACCTGGAGCGAGAGCACGAATCATACAGAAATGTAGAGATGGCTTTGATGTATCCGATTATTCTACTTGTCGTTGCGTTTGCTATTGTTGGGGCATTAATGGTTTACGTGCTTCCGGACATGATCGACGTAATAGAAAATACAGGTCAAACGCTTCCTTGGGCAACAACACTTTTAATTGGAATCACCGAATTAATGAAAAGCTTCTGGTGGGTTTTGCTCTCAGGTTTATTGGCCGTAAGTCTAATTATTAGAGGGATCTTAAATCAGGAAAAAGTAAGACTGATCTGGGACGCTTATAAGTTTTTTTTACCTATAATAGGAAAAATAATTCGCAGTTCTAATTCAGCCAGGTTTTCAAATACACTCTCCATCTTGACAAGATCTGGTATCCCATTAGTCGATTCAATGAAGATTGCCAGTGAAGTTGTCGCTAATAAAGCCCTGCAAACGGATTTGCGTGAGGCAACTCAGGATGTTGTAGAAGGCAAAAGCTTAAGGGAAAGTCTAGAAAGCATCAGTTACTTCCCTCCAATGATGATGCATATGATAGGGAGTGGAGAACAAAGCGGTGAGCTCGATAGAATGCTGGAGCGGATAGCTGATTATCAGCAAGCGGAGGTTGAAAGGTTGGTCTCAACTTTGGTCAAACTCTTCGAACCCGCAATGATGATCATTATGGGGGGTACCGTCTTGTTTATTGTGATGGCCGTCCTACTGCCTATTTTAAGCATGAATCAAATCGTTTAATTTGCTTTAAAAGGAAATCTAATGAATAAAACAATGTCAGGGTTCACGTTGATCGAAATATTAATCGTTGTCGTGATATTAGGTATTTTAGGAGCGGTGGTTGTGCCGAATATACTTTCAAGACCAGATACCGCTAGAGTTCAAGCGGCTCAAACAGACTTAAGAGCGTTATCCCAAACCTTAGAGATCTACCGGCTGGACAATTTCCAATATCCATCTAGTGAGCAAGGATTGGAATCCCTAATCGATAGGCCATCAGGCTTTCCAGAACCCAAGAACTGGAATCCTGAGGGGTACCTAAAAAAGCTTCCAACCGATCCATGGGGATCACCCTACCTTTATGAAAAAGCTGGCAGCTCTTACTCTCTGATTAGTTTAGGGGCGGACGGTCAGGAGGGAGGAGAGGGGTTTGACGCAGATATACGTCTAAATGACCTATAGATAATGTGCGCAAAAAATTTCTAACCCAAGGCTTTACTCTAGTAGAAGTACTGATAGTCGTTGCTTTGATAGCCATAACTATGAGTTTGGTTTTACCAGATTATTTTGGCGTGAGCCAAAGACAACAAGTACAGGGTTTGGCCGAAGACCTTCGAAATAAAATCGAACTTGCTAGAGATAAGGCGCTACAACAAAATCAAGAGTGGGGGCTGGACATCGACAAAGATTCTATAACCTTTTCCACGCTTGATGTCCTAAATCAGCAGTGGACCCCTCTGTCAGACCGTCCCTTCAATACATTCAGTTTTTCAGACACAGCAGTAATTTCTCTAAATGTCGAAAATCACTCTGTGCCGGTCAGCTATGAAAACGAGGAATTGCCAAGCTTAATTATATTTTCTAGTGGAGAGGTCTCCCCGTTTGAAATTGAAATACGTTCGTTGGCAAGCACGCAACAAATTTGGGTGCTTTCGTCTGACGGACTATCTCAAACAACAATAGAGTATTCAGAGATATAATGAGAGGATTCACGCTAATAGAGATGTTAATCGCAATGGTCGTCATCGCTGTGGTTGGTATTTCTATCTCTTCTGCAATCGGAAACATAGCCCAGCAAACCTTTTCACTGGAAAGGCGAACAGTCGCACACTGGGTTGCGCAAAATCATATATCCCGTATTCGCCTCCGTAAGTACGTCGAACCACAGTCTTTAAAAGCTGGCAATGAGTACTCTCGAGCATACATGGGCAACCGAGATTGGGAACTACAAACAGAAGTTACCGGCACTCAAATTCCGACACTCAAACGAGTTGAAGTAAAGGTTTATGAACTTGATAAAGCAGGCGACGTAACAGGGCCTTTCGATCGAACAGTAGCATTCATTGGAGCTAATTGAGTGAAGAAAAACATATCAGGCTTCACCCTGATTGAGATATTAGTAGCTCTTTTTATATTTGGGATTATAGGAATTGTTAGTGGGCAACTCTTAACCCAGACCCTTTCTTCTCATAAAGCCTTGAGTCTAAAAGGTGAGCGTCTTCAGGAATTGCACAGAGGATTGCAGATTCTTCAAAGAGATATCTTACAGTTTGTGGATCGCCCGATAAGAAATGGTTACGGCGAAACAAGAGAAGCTTTCTTAATCGGCTTAGATGGAACACTGGAATTGACTAGGAGCGGCTGGAGAAACCCGTTGGGCTATGCTCGTTCTGAAGTTCAAAGAGTCGCATATACATGGCAAGACAAGAAATTAATCAGAGGATATTGGAATGAGCTGGATCGCGCGGTCATATCTGAACCAAACTATCAAACATTGTTTGAGGATATCGAAAGGGCAGAATTTTACGCAGTTGATGGGAGGGGCAACGAACACATGACATGGACTAGCGGCAACAAAAACCAAAATGACCCACTTGACCGTATAGTGGCTATAGTGGTCCGTATTGAGATGGAGCCCGAATATTTCGTCGAAAGGATTTGGGAATTACCTTTTGCATTATAGTAAGCAAAAAAATCAATCGGGTTTAGCGCTGGTGAGTGTATTGCTAGTCATATTTGTATTGGTGGCAGTGACGGGGCGCCTAACCAGCAGTCATAATCTTGTTGTGAGCAGACATGCCAACACTTTTGAACATAATCAGGCTGTACAATACTTATTCGGGGCTGAGTCTATGGCTAAAGAAGCGCTCTACAACGACTACTTAACGACTGGTAGCAAAATCGATCACTTAGGTGAAATCTGGGCGAGCAACATTATGCCATTTGAATTAGATGAAGGTGGCTTCTTGGAAATTCATGTCAATGACCTAAACGCCTGCGTGAATCTAAACAATGTGCTGTCTGAAACCAGCAAAGAGTCCATAAAAACGGTAAATAAACTATTACTGACCCTTGGCTTACCGACTGAAATAGAGGATCTTTGGAGAGACTGGATCGACAAGGACTCCGAAGTTAAGAGCCTAGGCGCGGAAGACATGGATTACGCCTCGAATCAAATACCCTACAGAACCGCGAACCGGATAGTGATCAACTTTTCAGAATTAATGCTGCTGAAATCAATCAGCGCCGAAAATCTGTCTGTACTAAGTCGATATGCGTGCTTGGTACCCGATTCCAATTCTCAAATCAATGTCAACACGGCACCTGCTGAGGTTTTACAAGTATTATCAGAAAACGCATCTGTTTCAGAACTGGTAACGTTAACAGAAACACAAAGAGCATTTGAAAGCCCGGAACAATTTGTTCAGTCTTTTCCGAAGTTTCAGAAAGCACTAGGTAAAATAACTACTAGCAGCATGTATTTCGAGATGAGCGCTCAAGCAAAGGTTGGGAATACCCTAGTTTCCTTATCCTCATTAATCTATAGAAACCCCAAAGATGGAAAGATCTCAATTCTAAAACGAGATTTTGGTAAACTCTTTACCTCAAAAATCGAAATCGAGACTGAAATCCAAAGTATTTAATGAAGCATCTATTTATTAAATTTGTTTCTGTTCCAGAGCCTAATAAAGAAGAATCTTTTGAAGTGCTGATAGACTGGGCGATACTAGACAACACAAAGACATTGATCGGCAGCGGTAATACGGATGCCCGTGGGCTCATGGATTTATCGGATCTTAACAATCAATGGGCTACCGATTATCAGATAACAATATTGCTTCCAAACGACTGGTCAGTGGTGACGTCCTTTAATGTTCCAGGCAGAAATGCTGCACAAATCACAAAAGCACTTCCTTTTTTGGCTGAGGAATTTGTTTCTTCCGATGTCGAAAATCTCCACATAGCCACTGAAAAAATTAGGGTAGGGCAACCTACACTTTGCCATCTAATCGAGAAGTCAATTTTGTCCAAATGCCTTAAATTTTTGGATTTTTGTGGAATTACTGGTACTCGAGTAATTCTACTTTCCGATTTGATGCGCAAATTGGAGAAGACAGCAAATATTTTTCTTATAGATGACGACATATTATTGAAAACACCTCAAAGTGCTATTCAAGTCCATCGATCCAACTTAATTACGGCCTTAAATAGCTTAAAAGAAGAATACACGACGATTTATCAAGACAATTACTCTCTGTCTGAGCTTGAGCTAAGCGAGCTTGAGCTCAAAGTAGAGCTCTCCGGCCCAGGGCAACAAAAGGAGGACAAAGAATGGGTCTCTTTATTAGGTCAATTTAATGAAAAAAATTGTGTGAATTTGCTGCAAGGAGAATTCAAAGTTGCGGCTCCAAGAATATCCACAAGCGGTGAGATTGGTTCGCTATTGAAGGTTGCGGGCATATGCTTTCTGATGATCGCCAGTTTCTTTCTTACAGAGGGAATCTGGGCAGGATATAGATCTAACAACTATAGCGAAGAAGCTTTTAAAGCCTACCTATCGATATTTCCTAATGAATCTAAACCAATAACGAACAACGCACTGCTCAGAAGGGTCAATGCAAAACTAAATCGGACACTCGATGACGACTCCTCTCTAGACTTTCTGGATAGGATAGACATTGTTTCTAGAACTTTCCCCAAAAACGGCTCTATCATCAATTTTAGTTACAATGCTGATACCCAGGAATTAGTAATGGTTTCACTTTTAGAAAATTATGATGCTCTCGATCTACTTAAGCAGAATCTTTTACAGTTTAATTTACAATTGGAAACGAATAATGCGGAAGAAGAACAGGGTAAAGTAAGAGCTAGACTTAGAATAAAAGATGGCTCTAAATGATTGATTTTTCAAAGTATAAATTAGTTAATTCTAGGATCGGTATCGTCATCACTGACTGGT